>JAAHHL010000035.1 GCA_010672185.1 Caldora sp. SIO3E6
TTGTGGCCAGTTCAGCTTTGCTCGTGTTTCTTTTTGCGATAGGCTGGTATCAAAGTAGTTTGTATCTACACCTCCGGGGACGATATGAATACGTTCTAAGGGTACTCGGTACTCTTTGTGCAGGATATTGCGGAAGGCTTGAGAGAGAACAATAAAGTTTGCTGTTCGTTGGTAGACTGCCTGTTCCAATGACTTTTTCAGCCAAGTGGCAATGCTCTTGTTACCTTCTACACTGCTTTCCAAAGCCCAGGGACCATGGAAGTGGCTAATTAGAGGGCGCTCACCTAATTGATCCAGTATAGGAAACGTATATAGGGCAAAGTGAGAAACCACTAACGGGCAATCTTCCTCAGCCAGCAAACTATTAAATGCCCCTCGCATTCCCCACCAGCGCTTCCACAGGGGAGATTTAAGGGGAGCAAAGCTTTGGACTAGACCACCAGAATCTCGTTTAAGAGTGTTTGAACCCTCTACTATGCCACGTATTTCCACTCCTACCTGTGGTAGATGGTGTAGGCAATCATAATAGACTCGGTTGAGTCCTCCAGCTCTCTCAGGAAACCAGTTCATACCTAACTGCACAGTTCGCAAAGTTAGTTGATTAACTTCCTTTTCTTTCATGTTTTCTATATTCTGAATAATTCTCATAAAAGAACTTTAATTGTTATAACTAGTAGCGCTTTTTTATGGTGGCTGGATTCCCTGCAATCAAAAATCGGCAATTTTCAGGAGCAAAGGTTTTGTTAACTATACTTCCAGCTCCAACTACTGTTCCATTTGGAATATTACAGCCTACTAAAGTTGCCCTCGCTCCTATATAAACATTTTCTCCAACATGAATATCTATAGGAAGCAAATCAGTCATAGCTTGATTGAAGGTACGAGTATGACTCCAGAAGTGTGTATCCCTTCCTCCAACTGTGGTATTGCTTCCAATAGTGACATTTCCACTAACATCCACATAATGGTGGCTCATAAAACTAATTTTTTCCCCTAAAACCAGCTTACTCGCCCACTTATTGGGATTACTTTTGTTGCCAAAAAAATCATTAAAATTACTAATATAGGAATTATTTCCTACCTGAAAAGACCACAGGCCACGAATAATGTTGAAGTGTCCAATATGGACATTATCACCAATAATAACTTCATCAGCATCAATATAGCTCAAGCCAATTTTGACCTGCTTGCCAATCTTCCAACCCATCATGTGTCGGTACAAGAAGATTTTGAAAGGTTGTGGTAAGACAATAGCTATTAGTAAAATAATCTTACGCATAAGATAAATATTCAACAAATTTGTCTTGTGGATTGGTACTTGTACAAAAAATGTTTCGCCCTTGCTGCTGTACCCTGTTTGTCAAACTTATAGTATTCAAATACATCAGAAAAATTAGTGAGCAGTGACTGATATTTTTCACCAATCACAAATTATTCTAAATTGTCCCTGACCTTAGATAGTTACGTTTCTAGCTTGAACACTATAATTAGTTTAACAAAGCCAAATAAAAGTGGCAACACCTAATACGGCAAAAAAAGTGCAAATTTTTAAGCACTGCCATCATTTTGTGTATCAATTTTTACTCATATTTGGTAGACATAGTTCAGAGAAAGAGTTATTTTTGTAGAAATTGCTGAATTGCTTTTCTCTATCATTACCGAAGATTGTCAGGAGTTGATTATGATAAAAAAAAGATTGAGTAAAATTTTATTGTCACTCTGTAGTATACTCGTAATATTTTTAGTTAAGTATTCCCACTCTACTGAAACTCTTGCAGGAAGTATTAAAGCGATTTCAGCTGATGATTTCGTAAATTCTATTGGAGTAGTGACTCATCTGAGTTATACAGAAACTCCTTATGCACAAAATTGGGATGATAACAATCCCAGTTACAATTTACAAGAACTTCTCTCAGAACTTGGTATTCGCCATATCCGTGACAGAATGCTGAGTCCTAGTTATTCTCCAGTACTAAGTTATGCTCCAGTGCGATTTGCACAATTGTATAAAAATGCAGGAATTAAATTAACAGTATTAATAGACTTGAAAAAAGATGAAATTCTGGATCATTCTCCAATCTCCGGAGAGGTAGAATTTTGGAGTAAAGGCCGTTTTAATATTAATGCTGATCTTATTCATATTGCTGACACTATAGAAGCAATAGAAGGTCCTAATGAATACGATAATCCCAAGTATACCCCTGATAAAAATTGGCCAACAACATTACGAGAATACCAGCGTAAGCTTTATAATTTAGTGAAACAAAATGACATACTTGCCTCAAAACCTGTGTTGATGCCTTCCCTCGTTCGTACAGACAATTGCCAGAAAGTTGGCGATCTTACTGACATAATTGATAAAGCTAATATACATTCATATCCTAGTTATCCTTATTGGCGTTTTCCCTCCGCCACAATAAACTGGCATCTGAATAATGTGAAGAAATGTAGTGAAGAACAGCCTATTATTGCAACAGAAACTGGTTATACTACAGTTCCTGGTAAATTGGATGAGCAAACAGAGGCGAAATACTTACCGAGATTATTTGCTGAATACTTTAGTAGAGGTATTGAGCGGACTTTTACTTATGAGTTTATTGACATACCTAGACATAATGGAATACAAGCTCATTTTGGTTTAATTAAGGCAAAATCGATTAATGAAGATGAATTTACATCTTATATATTGAATCCAAAAAAATCTTATTATGCTTTGAAAAACTTAATAAACTTACTCAATGATTCTCAGTGGGATTCTCAAAATAAAAGCTGGGGTCAACCAAATTTTGAGTCTAGGGCTTTAAATATTGAATTTTTTGATAAAGAGAGATCTACTCATTATTTACTATTGCAAAAAAGTGACGGCAACTATTATTTACTACTTTGGCGAGAGATAGAAGCTTATAATAAGAGGAGAGGAAACTTTGAAAATGACATAGATAAGTTAGAGATAAAGGTAGTAGATGACTTATTATCAGCGTCTCAGTACAGTTATGATACTAATTTTAACTATGTAGAGAAGGAGCTTCAGGTTTCTGATAATTCTATTACTGTAAAAGTCCCTGATAGTTTAACAGTGATAAAAATTGTGCCAAAGCTTAATTAGTAGTCACCTTATGACAAAAGAGATAAGATAATGCACCTCACGAACTTTAAAACCGCTCTCAACTAGTAAGTTTCTCGAATAAATCCACATAACTTTGTGCCATTTTCTTCCAGCTATACTTTTCTGCTTCGACTCTGGCGGCTTGACCCATTTTTCTCCCCAGTTCACGATCGCTAGCAAGTTTACTTAGTGCTTGTGCCAAAGCTTGGGTATCTTCAGTGTCAGCCAAAACCATCCCACAGTTTGGTGTAACAATCTCCGCAGCACCAGTGGTGGCAGCAGTAATTACTGGTAATCCTGAAGCCATAGCTTCACTTACCACCATGCCAAAAGGTTCATAACGTGATGGAAAAACAAACAAATCAACAGCTTGCATAATTTTTGCTACATCATGGCGATATCCCAGAAAATGTACTCGCGCTCCTAATTCAAGCTTGGCAGCTAGTTGAGGATAGGGACTACCTTCAATCTCACCGACAACTGCTAGGTGCAACTCGGGAACTTTAACTAAAGCATGTAGCACCGTATCCAAGTTCTTGCGATTCAGGCGAATATCCCCCACAAACAGCGCCAGTGGCACTTTTTCTGGAAGACCTAATTTTTGCCTGTTAGCAGGAGCAGGACAAAACTCTTGGGCATCAACACCATTGAACATGACTCGAATTTTCTCTTGTGGAACACCGATATCTATCAATTCCTGGCTAACTTTATTAGATACTGCTACAACTACTTTTGCCCGACTAAAAGCCTGCTTTTCCCAGTAGGCATTTAAAGCTGTGTAACACCACTGGTAAGCACCATAATAATCCCGACGACTCCGAGAAATATGGGCTGGCGATTGTAGCCAAGAACTATGAACAAAGTGTACTGCATTGACATCCGCTTGAGCATTAGTAATTGCCCCATTAACCTTTACTAGGTCAAACTCACGGCGGTGCTGACGCAACCAACTGGCACTCCGCTGAGAAAAAACTGTATTCCGGAGCAATTCCGTTGGCCATCCTTTTACTGATACAGGAACCCAGCTCACTTGATTATTTTGCTGAAGTTCCGCAGCAACTGCACTTGCTAATAAAGTGATCTGGTGACCCCGAGCAATGGCTTCCTGGACAACTTCATAGTTGACTCGACCTTGACCAGAGCCTTTAATTAAACTGTGAGTAACAATACATAACTTCATCTTCAATCCTCCTGAAAAATTAGTTTTTCATCTTCTTTTTAGGTAGAAAAAACTCTTGTTCCTCCTGCCCCTTATTTTCTAACGCTCATTACTTAAAAACGCTAACTACTGGGCTTATTTAGCAAACCCTAACTAGTATTACGTTGATGTAAATAGTATTTATGTCCTGCTATTCCCATAGCTAAAAATCCCCAAAAAATCATACCGATGGGTCCAACAAACATGAAATTTAAACCAAACTGGGCAAAAATACCCAGAGTAATAGCACGGGCAGCAGCGTTAAAAGGATCAATGCGACTGGTGTTCCCTTGAAACAGCAGGAATAACAGTAGAAAGACACCCACGAGGTAAGGGATTGTGCCAAACCAACCTAAGGTGAACAGCATGGGCAGAATAGTACTGTCACTAGCACCAATTGAAGCCTCAACATTTAGTCTAAATCCTTGTCCATTACCAGAAAATTCAGCAAGGGCTTGATTGAGGAGTTGGTTATAACCTTCTAGTCTTGCTTCGTAGCTATGATCATCTGTACTGCTAGAAAATGATTCAAGTCGCTCATTGATCAATTCAGAAAATGGCTCCATAGAAGCCAAGGGAACAACAAGTATTATTACTAGTAGTAGGCTGATAATCGTGCGTATTTGAAAACTTGACCTGAGGGAAATTAGAAAAATAGGTAGCCCTGCCATAAAGCTCAACCAAGCAGTTCTTGCCATTGATAACAAGAACGACAAATAGCCAACCCCTGAGCCCAAGAAGCGTATCAGCTGCTGTGAGCTGCAAAACAACACAATCAAGCCTGCCATCATCACGCTGGCAAATCCCTGCGGTGACCCTAGAGTACTAGAAACACGAATTTTAAAAGGTTCAGGTAAACCAAAAGACGTTGCGGTTATGTTATTGAGCCAGAACCGGTCCCACTCGGGAGCTAGTATAAATTGTAGGATGCCGTAAGTTCCCATGACCAATACACCCCAAAGGAAAGCACGTTGAATAGTTTGACGATAGCTAGGATAATCTCGCCAGTTAATAAACAAGTGAAAACCGAAGAGAATAGGGCATAACCATTCCAGGGAACTAGTTATAACCTTATTTGCTGGGTTTTGAATGAGTCCTACTAGAACACTATAGGACACAGCTCCGATGCAAAAAATAAAAGGTAAAGCACCTTGTTTATGAGCCTTAGGTAGGTATTTAGCCAAAGTGGCAACGGAGATAAATGCCACAAGCTGCCCTGTTAATCCCCAAGGTCCCCAAGTCAGGTAGCCACATCGATAGTCAATTATGCGGCGAATCACTGTCCCGACAAAAGTTATCCACCAAGTAAAACTGACATAGAGAAGGGGAGCTTTTCGGTAAAGAAACACACCGACTGCCAAAGAACCCATAGGAAAAAACAGAATAAGTATAGGTCCAGCACCAGCCACAATTAACAGTGTTAAAAAAACGCTATAGCCCTGGATGATCATCCGAGCTTGCTTGAGGTTTTGGATGGGAGGAGAGCTTTTTCTGAGAAAAGTGCTGGAATCCATATGCTAAGGATTTATCTGCAAGTATTTTGATTGAAAAAGTCAAATCTAATCACTGTTGCCTGTTACCTACCTTCGATACCCCCTGAACAGTTACGATGCCTCTAAGACAAGTTCCTTCTTCCGGCACAAAGCTTCTTCATAAACAGAGAGCCTGTTTTGAGCAATACGCCTCCAACTATAGTTTTGGGCCGTTGCGTAGGCATTGTGGCGCAGCTGCTCTAAGTAGGGACGATCCGTAATCAAGCGCTCTAGAGCCTGCTCAATTGCCGCACTATCACGAGTCGGAATAACAATCCCATCATGCCCATCACTGACAATTTCCATTGGTCCTTCGATTGCTGTGGTAATCGGAGCTAAGCCACAAGCCATCCCTTCGACAAGCGCCTTGCCAAATCCTTCAGAAAGTGGTGGAAATAACTTAATTTGGTGTCCTTTAAGTAGAGTAGGCAGTTGTTCATGGTTAAAGTATGGTACTACCTGGATGCGATCACGTACCGCAGGCTCAAAGTCGTTATAAACTTTTTCTTCTGGGCAACCAGCGCCAAAAAAACTCATCTTTACTCGGGGATAGCGAGTCAAAATCTTATTGAGTGCTGGTACACTATATTGAATTCCCTTACGAGGAATATAAGTACTCACTTGAGCAATGCGAATTACTGAATCTTCCCCTTTTGGTAGTGGCTCGAAGGGCAAATTAATAAATTCCTTGGGAATCCCATTGGGAAAAACGTGGCTTCCCTCGGGATTGACATTTAAATGTGTGACGACATACTCCGACTCTTGGTGATTGAGCAGAAATACTAAGTCCGCATAACGCAGAGAATTGGCCACCTCCCAAAGCTTCAAGCCACCGCGATACAGCGGATAGATCCAACTCAAGCGCAGATTTCCTCGTCGGGCTTCCTCTAAAAGCCAAATGTGATGTAGGTGATGAAGACCATGGCTGCGTGTAACCAACAAAGGAGATTTCTTTTTCCATTTTCGGAGCATTTTTGCCCAAAACCAAATATCTCCTGGAGAACCATCTACCACATCTAAGCCTTGCTTACGAGAGAGTGCGGAAATCTTGGCAGCGACAAATTCAGGAAACAGTAATCTTTTGAGATGAGTAGGTAACTTTTGGGGCAGATCATCTATGGAGTAATACCAGACTTCATGTCCTAGACTTTGATATTGCTGACCAATTCTCCAAGTGCTACCGGCAGAACCGGAGTGAGGATTGAATTGCTCATGAATAGTGAGTAAAATTTTCATTATTTCAAGAATGGTCTAAGACTGACTTATAAACATTAATTAGTTTGTGGGTGAGCTTTTGAGTATCAAAAACTTCCTCCACAAAAGAATGTCCGGCAGCTCCCATCTTTGGCCAAACTTCTGGATTCTCAATTAAGTAAATCAGCTTCTGAGCCAAAGACGAGACATCTCGCTCAGGTACTAAAAACCCTGAAATTCCGTCTCTAATACTGTCAGGAAAACCATTATGGATTGTTGCTATTACTGGTAATCCCATAGATTGAGCTTCCTGTAAAACTAGACCTTGCCCTTCCTTATCACCATTGGCAGCAGTGACACTAGCCAAAATAAAAATATGGGATTCATCGTACAACTGCTGCACTTCATCTTTGGTTTTCCACCCTAATAGTTGAACTTTATCCTCAACATCTAATTCTTTGATTAACTGTTCCAGACTGGCTCTAAGAGGTCCATCCCCTGCAATGTGATATTGAAGATGAGGATATTTTTTAGCTACTTCTGCGACAGCTCGTATGGAATACTCAATTCCTTTTTTTTCAACCAGTCTGCCTACAGTGATGATTTTGATGAGTTCTCCTTCCTTCAAGCTCCTAGATCGAAACTGATATTCTGTAGGATTGATACCTACAGGTATTTTGACAAGCTTTTCTTCTGGACATCCCAAAGAGATAACTTGTTTGCAAATGAAACTTGAGCCTGCTATATAGCGATCGCCTCGATTGAATAGAGGTAAATATACATTTTTTCCATACTTAAGTGGGGAGACATTGACATCATAGCCATGAAAGTTTGTCACTATTTTTGCAGTAAATTTAAAAAGTTCTTTAGTAAATACCCCTCTTATACCCTGATTGCCAAAGTGACAATGAATGACATCATAAGATTTATTTTTATTTTGAATAAAAGGAACTATTGAGTACAATAATCTTAAAGATCTTGCTTGTCTGCCGTAAGCCAAGAAATTCAAAGATCTGAATAACACTAAGGGACAAATAAATAAGTAGCGAGCAAAGATAAAAATAGCATTAGCAGCTCGAAGTAGATAATTTTTAGGAATTTTGGGTTGATAATAAGTATTATTCAAAAGATTGAATTTTTGAATATCTGGGTTAATTTTGTTTAACTCTTCTGAAACTTCAGCATAAATATCTACATCATAACCCTGCTCAATTAAGCCTACAATTTGATTGATAATGAATGTCTCGGAAAGCTTGGGAAAGGTGTTAACAAAGAAGGCAATTTTCATTTGACAATCCATTTTTGGGTTTCATAAAATCAAAAAATATCTAATAAATTTATGCCTTTTTCACAATCATAAAGTATCCCAAAGGAGAACGTTTGCTAGTACTTTTTGATATTCTTTTGCCTACTTGTGAATGGATAAAAATATAAGTAATATTCTGAATTGCATTTGCCAAAAAATTGCCTATTAATGGCCTAAAATGTATAAATTTAGCCAGCATATCAGCAATCACTTCAGGCATACCTCCCACTGCTTCCAAGAAAATTACCTCAAAGCCTTCCAACTCAGCAAAACGACGCAATGCATATTCTGTATATCGGTAGTAGTCATAAGGAGCTTCGTGTAACCAATAGTAGAAAGGAACATTCAGAAGTATTTTGCCATCCTTTTTCAAAATTCTAGACATTTCTTTCCAGAGATATTCCGGTTGAGGAATATGCTCCAAGACATCAGAAAGGATAATCGTATCGAACTCTTGATCCTTAAAGGGTAACTCTTGAGTCAAGTCACATTCAAAATCCAAATATTGATTCTTGTGAAGAGTATTGGGCCAATCAACACATATATGCTCATCTACAAGATTTTTGCAGGCCTCGTACAGTGGTACTTTGCCGCAGCCTAAATCAACTAGTTTGCCTCGGCAATGTTCCTTGATATGGTCACCATAAAAACTGGCCATAATGTTAGCGATCAATCTTGATGAAACTCCGACTTCTTGTAAGTTTCTTGAGGCTACAAGTTTGCCATGCTTATAAACAAATTTACTTGGTTCCCAAGATTTTTTATTTTTCATTTTTTTGAGTATGTAAGCCCTTAAGTTTTTTCTGTTAAACTAGATTTGTGCAACTATTAAACCCTTATATTGAGTAGAGATAAGTAGTATTGAATATTAGTTTTAATAAAAAAGCCAATGGTTTCTATACTGATATTATAACGAATTACTCTTAAAGCAAGTTTCATCATTTCTTTGTAATTTCCCATTCTTTTATAATAATGCTTAGCACTCATGGAATCAAATAAAGATACAACTGATTCTTTGCCGTATTCTTTGAGTTTTTTGTTTAAAAAACTATCCCTCAGGAGTGCGAAATTACGGAAAGATTCCAGGTTTATTTCAGTGCCATACCAGCGATTATGACCATGAAATCTATACTTTCCCAGTACCTGATTTATGCCATAAACTTCTCCTAGCAAAGCAGCTGCTCTAACCACTAAATTATCTGCCTGATATTCCACTCCACGCTCTGGAATCGGCAAAATTAGCTCAAGTAATTTTCGACTAAAGATATCTCCACTTGTGGGAGCACCTGGATAGGGAAAGAAGTGATATTTTTTGGCATGCTCATACAAATTGGGTTCACAATTCCACAATTTTCTAGGTTCATATCTATGAAGAGAACAACCATCTTGAGCTACAACTTCCATCAAATGATAAACCATAACTAGAGGATTAGTCATCATTTTTTTAACCAAAAAAGCAACACATTCTTTGACTTTATTTTCATTAAAAATGTCATCGGCATCTAAAAAGCAGACAATATCCCCATGAGATTCTTTAAAACCAACATTGAAAGCAGATGCTTGTCCTCCATTTGGTTTTAGTATGGCCTTAATTTGGTCACCATAGCTCTCAATAACGTCCCGGGAATTATCAGTAGATCCGTCATCAACTACGATAACTTCTATATTGCGATAATTCTGCTGTAGTGCACTATCAATCGCTTCTTTTAAAAAACTTCCATAGTTGTAATTATTGATGATAATGCTCACCAGTGGTTCTGTGTTGATTTTTTTGTCGTTCATTTTTCTTAAATCAAGCTAACATAAACAATTGTTAATGGCAAGTTGTGGTTAACTCAGGAGGCCAAGTTAATCCGTAATGCTGAATAAGCTGCCAAGAAAGGACAGTTCTTGGCGGGTATGAATAAAACTTATTCAGAGTTAATCTATTAATAATTTTTCTTGGGATAAATAAAGGGTAGTTAAACAAAAGCAAAGATAAATTGTTGAAAATAACTGAAATATCTCTGGATGAAAGTATCTGTTTATACAAACTAGAAGCATGACCATCCAAAAAGCTTGATAATAGTTGCTTTTTATCCACAGGTTTCTTAAGATGGTATGATTCCTGAATTGTTGAGAAGTAATCAAAATTATCTTTAACAACAGCCAGTAATCTCTCTTGATACTGCACGAGACTAGACTGTTTGGTTGCTTGTTCATCATAAATTCTCCAAGTTGCGAGTAGTTCTGGTAGATAGAGAATATCTGTGAGTAAACATAGACGCATAGTCCAATCAAAGTCTCCTACAGAGCCATAGATTGATTTAAATCCCTGCATTTTTTCGATTAATGTGCTGCGGAAAACTAAGGAAGTTATGGTGGTATACATCGCACCATAGACAAAGTGCATCATAAATTCACAGATTCCTGAACGACGATGCATATGTTGATTAACTTCAGCGTAAAAATCAACTTTTTGTTGATAAGTGCCTCCTTTTGGTAATCTCACAGGTTCTCCCTGTTTATCTATCAGCGCAAATTTAAAATGGCAGACCTCAATATCAGGGTATGCATCTAGAGCCTTCGTTGTTGTGGAAACTAGTTTGGGATAGCAGGTGTCGTCGCTGGTAAGAAAATAAAAATACTCGGTATCAACATATTTAAGGCATTCGTTCCAGTCAGCATACATGCCTTGTTTGCATCCACGCAGTAGTAGAAAGCGGGAGTCATCGGCAAACTGCTGTATATACTCCCAGCTGCCATCAGTAGAATAACCATCGACAAAGACACATTTCCAGTCTGGGCAATCCTGCGCTAACATACTTTCAATACAAGCAGGGAGGTACTCAATTTTGTTGAGGTTGGGAATACAAAATGTAAATCTTGGACTGCTCATCATGCAAAAGTGCTTTTCTTTCAGTTTTTTTATATAAATGATCAAAAAATAAATCTGTGCTTGAAATAATCAAATTTCTATTTATTACTATTCCAAACTTGTTGATTAGCCAAGGCAATTCCTCTATTTCTTGCTTTGAAAAAACGAGAGTCAATTGAATTCATCCAGCAAGAGCGATACCATTCTGATAATTTAACTCTTAACCAAGAAGTATGTTGTGGCATTTTACCTCGAAGATAATTGAGCATTGTACTAGAGTAAGCTAAACCTTCATGCAGTCTAATGAGGTATTCGATTTTTAGCCTATTAGTTGGAATGAGATGAGTTAATTTTAGGGATGTGAACTGTCCTGTACCTAAACCTAGATCACAAGCAGTAAATGCCAGATCTGTATCTCCGCTACTAGTTAAAAGTTTTCCCTTGCGATCCAAAGCGATGCGAATTGGATCATTGTTTACTAGTTCAGCATACTTTTTTCCTACAATTTGCCTTACACAGATGCCAGCACCGCAAGGAGTTGTTTCGTGTTGATGTAAGATATTTGACCATTTATCCTCTTCAAATGCTCGAATACACAACTGATATAAATAGGGTTTAGCCCAATCAGGAGGTGCTGTTTCAAATTCACCTCTAATCTGTCCACCCCAAGCGCCAATTTTTGGCCATTCTTTACTAATTTTTAATGTTACTTCCAGATAATCTGAATCCAAGACATTATCATCATCAACAAAGACCAGTACATCGGCTTTAGCTTCCTCAATCCCTCGTAGCCGAGCCGGAGTAAGACCTAATTTATCTTCTCGAACATGACGAGCCTGAGGATGCCAACTCAGGTCAATTTCTGAAGCAAGCGATCGCTCACTGGCGTTATCAATTAGTAAAAATTCCCATTGCTCTAGGGGCAAAGTTTGAGACTTTAGTGCTGCTAGCACTTTGTCTAGATAATCACCGCGAGGGTTGTGGGTGCAGGTAATAACGCTGATGGTAAATGTCATAATCTCAATGGTTGAATTGATTACTCACAGTTCGCTAATTTTTCTCAGGCTCTGGGAAAATGGACATCTCTTTTTTCAAGAGCAAGTTCCTTAGTTGTCTACCGACCACCTCTAGAGAGAAGTATTCTTCTACTCGACATCGAGCACGCTTGCCCAACTCACAACCCCAAGCTTGATCATCTAAGATGCGACTGAGTGCCAGGGCAAAAGCTGTTGAATTATTGCAGGGTACTACTAGTCCACCAGAAGCCTCCCCTCCTTCAAAAATGTCCGGTATTCCAGGTGCTGCTGCTGCGACTACAGGTAGCTCACAAGCCATCGCCTCGATTGGTGCTACGGGAAAGCCTTCGTGGCGAGAGGGGAAAGCATAAATATCACCAGCCGAAAGATAACGCTGGATTAAGGTACGGTCATTGACAAACTTGTCTATCCATAACAAGTTCTGCATCTGCATCGCAGCGATGCGCTGGCGAAGTATTTCAGCGTCTGTACCCGTCCCGATTAATAACAGCCATAGGTTCTGCTTTGCTCGCTCACAGCAGACTTGTTCCCAGGCATCTAATAAGATATCTAGTCCTTTGGTTTGGATTTCGACCCGACCATGCCATACTACTACTTGAGCCTCAATTGGAAGACCAACCATGGCCCGTGCCTCGCCGCGATCGCTAGTACTCCACATACTCAAGTCTACGGGGTTGAAGATTCGTGCAATCTTGGCAGGCGGTAAATTATGGCAGTTATTGACTCTTTCTATTTCCGTTTGGGTGCCAATGATCAGACTGGTGCAGGCTTGCATGGATAGGGGACGCAGAAAGTGCGCAATGTAGTTCCCATCAGAGTTAGTTCCTTGGAAAGTTGCGAACACAGGTAAACCCATCAACCGTCCCAACAGTACGCAAATATCAAAGCGGAAATATTCGTACTCCTGGCACAAAATGGCACTGCAACCTTCCCGTCGCAGCTCATGAGCGAGCAAACCGATTGGTGTGGAGAGATAGGGAGCCAAATGATAGAAAACTTTAGACAGGATACGGCGGCTACCTCGAACTTCGCCAAATACTTTCCCCACACCGCCACCGAAAGAAGGGTAAGGTTCAACCATCTGGCGGCGAATAGCACGGTAGCTTTTGGGAGCAGGCAACATACAGATTGTTGCTCCAGTGGGTTTATGGATGAAGCGCGACGGCTCAGTAACACGAGTCGATGGATAAAATACCACTGTTTGCACGCCAGCCAGCTGTAAAGCATCAATATAGTTGAACATCCAGCTGCCTTTATACTCAGAGAGGAAAGTCTCCCAAGAAATGCCAATACTGTCATGGAAGTCTTCCCAGACATGACCCCAAGCCATTAAGGCAATCTTCGACTCTGGCTGAGTTTGCTTAGAGGTGAGTTTTCTGGGTATGTTGCCCTTGGTTAGCATTTTGACCTCTCGTATGTTGATAAAAGATCTATGCCAGCTTCCACTGACCATTGGGGAGCAAAACCTAGCAGCGAGGATATTCTGGAGATATCAGCTTGGGAATGTTGAATGTCTCCGGGTCGAGCAGCATTAAAGCTAATTTCTGAGTTCCACTGTCCAAAACAGTTTTTCAAAATATTGACTAGCTCAAGTAGGGAAGTCTGTTTACCTGTACCTACATTACAAACTTGATAAGCTCCGGAAGGAACAGAAATAGTCAAGGCTTTGGTAATGGCGAGCGCTACATCCTTAACACAAATAAAATCTCTTGTCTGTTTGCCATCCCCGTAAATAGTGATGGGTAAATTTTGCTGCATGGCTTTAGTAAAAATAGAAATAACTCCAGAGTAGGGTGAGTTTGGTAATTGGCGAGGTCCAAAGACATTGAAAAACCTTAAAGCAATAAATGATAATCCCAATTGTTGAGCGAATAAATTGGCATATTGCTCACTCGCCAGTTTCTGTAATCCATAGGGAGAAATTGGCGAAGTTTCTTGGGTTTCAGAAATTGGTAATTGGGTTTTATCCCCATACACAGCAGCAGAGCTGGCAAAAACTAACTTCGGGATATTTAAAGCCTGACAAAGTTGAATAACAGCAATCGTTGCCGAGAGATTATTGTGATGAGCTGCTAATGGTTGTAACCAAGAGTCAGTAACCGATGGTGTAGCTGCTAAATGGGCAATGCCATCGACTGTTTTAGTAAAATCTTCTGGTTGAAACTCCAGTATATTTTTATGCAATATTTTAAGACTAGGATGTTCAGGCAGGTTGTTTAGACTGCCAGTACTAAGGTTGTCAACCACAGTTACAGTATGACCATCTAACAAAAGCTGCTCTGTCAGATGTGAGCCAATAAAACCAGCTCCTCCAGTAACAATAAAATGCATACTTTCCTTTTCTCCATAAAGTTTCTCATAGATGCTAATTCTGTTTATTATTTAGGACTCGATATAGTTTGTGGTTTTTCCGCTCTGACTGTAACTAAGAGCTGATAACTAGGGTCATGGTAATCTAACTCTTTCTTCTCAACTTCCCCAATTGCCAACCCCTGTAAAACGGCAGTTGCTGCTAGAACATTGCCATAAGTCTCGACTTTGAGATGTGTCTTGGGGAAGAATTCTTCAAAGAGCAACTGTGCAGATACTTGAGTAAAAGACCAATACCAACTCCAGTTGTATTCAGGAGCTGGGGTAATACCTGGAAGAGTTACTAGTGCAACTCCACCTGGCTTAAGAATGCGGTAGACAGTTTCTGCGGCGCTACGCAGATCGTAAAGATATTGGAGAGTTTGGGTGAGGATAAAGCAGTCGAAGGAATCAGAGGGAATATGCTCTGCATGAGCTAGATCACCGACAATGGTTGCCTCTGGGTTTCCTGCTTCAGGATGAAGAATATCGCTTTGAGTTACGCGATCGCTTCCGAATTGTTGGGTGTAGGAGTTGTCCCCAATTTCTAGTACTCGACCTCGAATATCCTCAGCGTGACTAGCAAGAAACTTTTCCATATAGTAGCGGTCAACTGGCTGACCTCGGTCAAAGCCAAATATTCTACTGATTGGCGTGAGCCGTCGCAGGCTACCGAATTTCACTGCTCCTACTGGTGGACAATATTCAGCTCCGTGCCATTTAGCCCTCAACCGAGCATGGATGGGAGCAGGCAGTGCCTGTTGGGCGAGCGACTTTACTAGTCCTTTCATTTTTCCCTTAAGATAATTAGTATTTTTTAACAGGTGGTATAAGTTGGGATGACGATAGGGTAATAATGCTGTCTTGAGCGCTTGCCAAATCTCAGCATCCTTAATTCTTTGTTCCGATAAATAGTTTTCTAACCACTCCAAGAAATTCAAACGAGCAGAATTTGGCTGAGTGGGATGGTATTGTCCTTGAGTCTGTGCCACATTACAGAAATTCTGGGGATGTTGTCGATACTTGTCCCAAGACCCACTCTCGACAAAGACAGCTGCTTGCAAACACACCTTGGCGAAGAATGCCTGATCCTCAAACATATTTCGGAAAGACTCCTCGAAGCCACCGACATCTTCTACCACCTGTCGGCGTATCAGAGCATGAGTACCGGCTGGGGTAATTTTGCCTTGTAATAAGAGAGTGACTGGTATTGGTGGTTTCAGCAGAGTATCAAGCTGGATCGCACCCAATGATTCTTGGCGATCGCGTTGAGCATCTTGCGGATTGCCTGTCCAGCTGAACCAGAGTTGAGTAGGACCATAAACAATGGCAGCCTCAGGTTGGGATTCGAGGATGGAGACTTGCTTCTCCAGTTTTTGCGGTAGCCAAACATCATCTGCGTCTAGTAAGGCAATGTATTTACCTTGAGCATTGCGGATACCGAGGTTACGGGATGCACTCATCCCTCGATTCTGGTGCTTGTCATGCTCGAGATAATGCACTTTGCCAGGATGTTGTTCTGCATACTGCTGAGTGATTTGAGTACTACTGTCAGTTGAGCCATCGTCTACTAGAAGCAGTTCCCAGTTGTCATAGGTTTGGGCCAGTACACTTTCAATGGCTTCTTGAATGAACTTTTCTTCATTCAAGAAGATAATAATAGTAGAGACTAGAGGTTGGTGATTAATCATCTCACTGCACTTTTTAGTTGATTTTTGAGCCAACAATGGATAGAGACAGGTAAGATTTGCTTTACTAGTGACTTCACTAGCAACTTCAGCCGTTGCACAAAAACCTGAGTCAATTTTTTAACTCTGTACAAAAATGGATGATGATAGGGCCAGAGTTCTTCTTTTAAAGCTTGGTGGAGATCAGTATCTTGAACCTCTTGTTCAGTCACATACTCCATGAGCCAAGTCAAGAAAGCCAATCGTGCAGGACTCAGTCCTGAATAGTGATCTTCTCCAGTTTCGTAAGATGTCCAACAGGTGGAATCTAAATGCTGCCGATATTTGTCCCAGCACCCTCCTTCAACAAACACAGGAACATTGAGAAAAATCTTGGCTAAAAAGACTTGATCTTCGTACAAGTGCTGGATTTTTTCATCAAAACCACCGATTTCTTCACACAATTGGCGTTTGACAAGGAGTCCACAAGTACAAGGTACATACTCTGCATCTTTTAAATGAAGAGTTTGTAGCCTTGGTGGCTTGACCAAGGTATTCGCTGGGACAACTAGTTCCGCGATACAGTCTCGTTGCTGATCTTCCGGCTTGCCTGTCCAGCTGTACCAGTATTCAGTAGGTCCGTAAACCATAGCAGCCTCAGGATGGGATACCAAAATCCCTACCTGCTGGGTTAATTTTTCTGGCAAGTAGACATCATCAGCATCAAGAAGGCTAATATACTTACCTCTAGCATTTTGGATACCGAGGTTACGCGAACTGCTCTGACCCAAGTTCTGGTGAGATTCATGTTCTAGATAGCGTACTTTATCGGGATATTGCTCAGCATACCGTTGAGCAATTTGAGTACTACTATCAGTTGAGCCATCGTCTACCAGGAGCAGTTCCCAGTTGTCATAGGTTTGGGCAAATACACTCTCAATGCTTTCCTCAATGAACTTTTCTTCATTCAAGAAGATTGTGATTACAGATACTAGAGGCTTATTAGTCATCAGTTTGCTCCTCTATTGCAGTCAGGCTAAGTGATAAAGCCATCTTGATAGTTGCTTAGCGAATTCTTCACCATCCCAATCCTCGACTCCAAAACGAGGAAACTCAAAATAGTCAGGATTGCGTCGCACTTTCTTCGGATAGGTAGAGCAAGCGCAAACAAAGCCTACTTCGCGAGCCAGAGTAGTTGTTTCTGATACGTAATCACCGTAAGGATAGGCAAAGGTATTGACCGGATGCTCTAAGATTTCCTCTAAACAGGTTTTACTCTGCTGAAGTTCGTACTTTTGCTGAGGCAGTGACAGGGAAGAGAGGAAGGGATGGTTGATTGTATGAGCGCCAACTTCGACCAATGAACCCTGCTCCAGGGTAGATACTTCCTCTGGTGAAAGGGAGCGGTGTGTTGAGCGGTTGGTGCTATCCGCACCAGACCAAATTCGCAGTTGCTCCAGTAGCTTTTGGCACTCATCTAAAGGCAAAGGACGCAGCAGTAGATAAAGTTCTCGGTAGAGACTCTGACGTGGACTAGGGTCAGCTTCCTCTGGATCCCCCCAACTCCAAGTACAATTACGTTGATAAGTATCCTCGCTATACTCAGCTGCCTCGCCTAAATCCCATTCGTAGTTACTGCCGTTAATATTCAGACGCAGAATTTGGGGTAATTTACCCGGTTGCAATAGTAGTCGATCTAGTTCATCCCACCAGAATTCCCGTTCGTGTTCTAGGTTGCCAGTGGCAACAAACACCGTTGCTGGAATTTCATACTTTTCTAGTAAAGGCTTGGCGTTATAGAGATTGTCAGCGTAGCCATCATCAAAAGTAATGGCTACTGACCAATTGGGAGAGTTTCCCTCCTGGGAAGTTTTAACCAGTTGCTGCAGTGGTACTGGATGAGTGTGTTTTTTGAGTACTTCCAAGTGCTCAGCAAAGTGACGTGGTGTTACACACAAATTGAATGGATCTGATGATACCTCAGCCACCCGGTGGTAAAGCAAGACCAGACCCCCTGGTGCAAATTGGTTCCTAACTCGCCGGGTTGTTCGCTTTAGTCTGCCGAGTCCGCGTATTCTCATTGCTCTACCTCCGGTTTAACTATCCTGACTGTGACTACAACCTGATAAGTGGGGTCACAGTAATCTAATTCTTTTTTCTGTAATTCCTGACTGGCTAACCCTTGTAGAAAAGAAGTTGCTGCCAACACATTCCCGTGGCATTCAACCTTGACATTTGTTTTTGGGAAGAATTCTTCAAACAGCCGCTGTGCGGAATCGGTAGTAAAACCCCAACACCAATAATCTTTCCATTCGTCGATGCTAAGTTGGCTAATGCCTGGGAAAGTAATCAGTGCTACCCCTCCTGGTTTCAGGATGCGGTAGATTGTCTTAATTGCAGACCGCACATCAAAAATTAAATGCAGTGTTTGCGTCAGAACCAGGCAGTCAAAGGCATCTGAGGGAATGTTGCCCGCATTGCTTAAATCTCCCACAATCGTTGCATCAGGATTGCCTTCTACCACATGAAGTACATCACTTTTGGTAACGCGATCGCCTCCAAATTGCATAGTGTAGGAGTTATCCCCAATTTCGAGTACCCGACCTCGAATATCATTAGCTTGGCGTGTTAGAAAGTTTTCAACATAGTAGCGGTCAACGGGTAGACCCCGGTCAAAACCGAACTCTTTGCTGAGGGGTGTGATCCTTCGCAGGTTGCCAAATTTGACTTTCCCTACGGGTGGACGATATTCAACTCCGTGCCATTGAGCCTGTAGCCTACTATAGATGGAAGCGGGCAATACTCCTTTGGTAATCGACTTCACTAGTTCTTTCATCAGCTTCTTTAGATAACGAGAACTTTTTAACAGGTGGTATAAATTTGGATGGCGATAGGGAAACAGCTGTGTCTTGAGTGCCTGCCAAATCTCGTTGTCTTGAATTTCCTGTTGAGACAAATACTTCTCTAGCCAGTTCAAAAAATTCAGATGACCAGAATACCGATCTGACGCAACATGACAGGTACTATTGGGGTGTAACCTATAGCGGTCCCAAGACCCACTTTCAACAAAAACAGGTGTGTTGAGCCAGACTTTGGAATAAAAGACTTGATCCTCGAACATACCCCGAAAGGACTCCTCGAATCCCCCGACTTCTTCTATCGTCTTTCGTCGAAATAAAGTACTGCAGTTGCCTGGTGGGTCAGCTTTGTTTTGTAAACGGAGAGTGAGCAGAGTTGGTGGCTTCACTAAAGCATTAGGCTTCACACCCAGCATACTCTTGCTGTCCCGTTCGATATCTTCTGGATTACCTGTCCAACTGTGCCAATAATGAGTATGTCCGTACAACATACCAGCTTCAGGCTGTGAGTCTAAGATTGCAACCTGCTTCTCCAGTTTCTGAGGCAACCAAATGTCATCTGCGTCCAGAAAGGCAATGTATTCACCTTGAGCTTTGCGGACACCCAGATTGCGGGAAGCGCTCATACCTCGATTCTTGTGGCTTTCGTGCTCTAAATAGTGAACTTTGCCAGGGTTTTGTTGTGCATATTTCTGGGCTATTTGAGTACTCTTGTCGGTTGAGCCGTCGTCTACCAGCAGCAATTCCCAGTTGTCATAGGTTTGGGCAAATATACTCTGGATAGTTTCCTCAATAAACTTTTCTTCATTTAAGAAAATAGTGATTACAGAGACTAATAATTGACCATTCATTGTCTTTATTGATGTATTTTTTTATCCAGTAAATCCAAAATTTTTGAGTCTTGACAAGCGTCAAATTTTCTGGCAAATAAATATGAAGATTTTGATAAATTTTCTAAATCCTTTGTACATAAAATTGCCGGATGTGCTGCATTATTCGACCAATCCGTGTAAGTTAAATTGTTATTTATAATGTCTTTTTGAAACGGTGAATTCATGAAAATAGTTTGAAAAAAAATTTCATCTGGTAAATTAACTCCCTTAAAAAAATTAATAAATGATTTACGTTTATCGATAAAACCATTCAGGTATTCACCACATTCTCTTGATAAACACCAATAAGCAGAACCAGCAAATGGTTGAAATCCTTTAGGAAATCGTCTCTCAATTTTAGTTTTAAAACGATTTTTCAATATGCGTAAATACAAGTATTTTATTCTGCCCATTCCTCCATCAATTTCTCCCTCTTCTTGCCATTGTTTGGATGGAATAGAAAAGTATTCCATAAAAGACTTGTTGGGATTTGCTAGTAAAAAATATTCAACTTCTTTTCTTGATTTAATAGGATAGTCTTGTCCCGTTAACAGCTTCACATAATTAAAGTCAATGTCTTGTTTGAATATTTCTTTAATACCTAATAAAACAGGAGATATTTGACTAAAATCACCCCAATAAATATTTTTTCTTTGCAAAAGAAACATGTTTGAATTTTTATTGATAAATTCATATATTTCTTGATAAATGTCTTGATTAGTTTTTTTGTCAATATGCACAAAAAATGTACTTTCTTCTACATCAAGACGGTTGATCAGACGTATTAACTGTTGAGGATTTTTGTGGACTAATATTATGTATGCTATTTTCATAACATTTCTCTTGAATGTAAATAGGTTATCAAAAAATACTTCTAATACTTACAACTATCAATTAATGAATAACATCCGCTTTCCCATTGATTTCACAATCTTTTTCATCTGCCTGACAAGCTTCTGAATACTTCTTTGAAATTTGTGCAAGCGTGGGTGACGATAAGGCAATAGCGCTTGTTGGAGAGCGTACCAGACTTCTGTATTTTTGAAGGACTGCTGAACTAAATACTTTTCTAGCCAGTTAAAAAAAATTAGCTGCGCAGAAGCATCTTCTCCTGTATCCATCGAAACATGCCATGAGCTGTCTGAGCGCTGTCGATACTTATCCCAACAGGCACTATGAACAAATACAGGTGCTTTAAGACATAGTTTTGCCAACAATACTTGATCTTCATACAGGTGCTGGATCGTTTCGTCAAATCTACCGACCTCTTCGACTACTTGGCGTCGCATCATAAGACCACAAGGACAAGGTATAGTTGCTGGATCTCTTAGATAGAGAGTAAGCAGGGTGGGTGGATTAGACAAGGTATTGGGCTGAATACCCAGTTTTGCCATAAAGTCCCGTTGGATATCTTGAGGATTTTCTGTCCAGCTATACCAATATTTGGTAGATCCATAAACCATAGCAGTGTCAGGCTGTGATTCCAGAATCCCTACTTGCTGCTTCAGTTTTTCTGGTAAATAAACATCATCAGCATCCAGAAGAGCAATATACTTACCTCTAGCGTTGCTGATACCAAAATTGCGGGAAGTACTCTTGCCTAGATTTTGGTGGTCTTCGTGTTCGAGATAACAAACTTTTCCGGGATATTGCTCAGCATACCGTTGAGCAATTTGAGTACTACTATCGGTTGAACCATCATCTATCAATAATAATTCCCAATTGTCATAGGTCTGGGCAATTACGCTCTCAATTGCTTCTTGAATGAATTTCTCTGTATTTAGGAATGGGGTAATGATGGAAACCAGAGGTTGACTACTCATTATTCTAATATTGATTGAATAACATCAATTAAATTACTTTACATATTGACTGATGGTTTTATTCCGGATATATCTAATCGTGTTCACAAAACGTGAACCCAAAAATAATTTCAGTGTTAATCGTAGATATCCCTTGGCAAGTAAAATGTGTTTATTGAGAAGATAAGACTGGATTAAAGTTTGCCCAACTTTAGATTTATTTTTTTCAAAAGAATAGTTTGCTAATCTTAATAGTTGGATACTTAGATGATTACAAACATGGGTGTAGTGTTGTTTAACCTCTTTTTGAGAAAGTTGATAGTATTGACAAAAATCTTGGTGTAATTTTAATATCTCTTCTATAGTTATGTTTAATTGTTTTATTTCTATCTCTTTTATTTCATCTGGAGGATTACTCCACAACGAAGCCATTGCTTTAAGAAGTACTCCATTATTCCACTTAGTAGCCTTTTGCAAACCTACTAAATGTCTTATATGATTAAGCTTAATTTGCAGTGGTTCATTGTTAACTATATTACCATAATTGGTTGTCATAGATGAAGAATTTGTCCGTAGTCTCATTAAATATTCATCTAAGTTCGCAACTTGTAGATGACGAGTAATTCTCCACCACAAATCATAATCTTGAGCATAGACGAATCGTTCATTGTAGAATCCAATCTGTTCCGTAATAGTTTGTTTACGAAACATTACAGAACCATGAATAAAAGGGCAATAAAATAAAATTTTCCAACGAATTCCTGTGGTATCACAGGGTTCATCGTACTCTCCAATCAAGTTTCCTTGTGAATCAATATTTTTAAACCATGAACCTAACAGTGCTACTTCAGAGTGAGCTTCTAGGAAAGCAACTTGCTTAGTAAACCTTTCCGGCTCTGAAACATCATCCGCATCTTGACGAGCAATGAATTCACCTTCTGCTAATTTCCATCCTTTGTTCAGACTCCTAGTTAAGCCAAGGTTTTGCTCATTATCTATCAACCGGATACGTAGATCATCATAGGAACAGATAATCTCTCTTGTACTATCGGTAGAGCCATCGTTAATAATTAAAAATTCAAAGTCTTTAAATGTCTGAGCAAGAATACTATCCATCGCTTCTCGAAGATAGCGTTCTCCGTTATATACTGCCATTAAAACTGTGACTTTAGGCATTATCATTCACCTTTGTATTACAAATATTAAGATGTAAAACTATTGCCAAAAAAATTGATTCGTCTCTTCATTGAAGAGATTATTACCTTGGGAAATAACTTAATCATATTGAGGAGAGATATTTTCTGTGGATTAGTTGCTTTTTCCAACTCATTCTTTACATATCGTAATTCTGACTTGGTATCAATATATAAACCTGGATGTACCACTGAAATGCAAGAAGAGTCATCACATTTCCAAATATCTACCGTATTAGAGACCAAAGAATTATTATTTTTTAAATAATTCTTTTCAACAAACATTAATATATTTTGTCTGTAATAATAAGCTACACTATTATTGTTCCATATTTTTGGGCGAATCCAATCTAACACTACATAATCTTTTTTTTGAAATAAATTTACCCAATATTCTGGCCACTGTTCATTTATATGATTAACGCCACCTTGATCAGGTATTGCAGCAGAAAAAAGAATCACTTTCCCCAATTTTGTTAATGAATCAATAAAAATTTCAGCAGATTCATCAGATAAATGTTCAGCAACTTCTAAGGACACAACTAAATCAAACACTTTCTGAATTTTTAAGGGTTTATTTAGCTGACATGCTACAAAGTTTTCTTGTGGTATTACTAATATATTCGGAGTAACATAATCGCCATCAAAGCCTAATATTTCTTCAGCCCCTAATTCTTTAAATACCTTCAACCAAGTTCCATCACCACAACCAACATCAACTATTTTATTACATGGAAATTTTTCTAAAATTAATGGAATAATTTGTTCAGCAGAATGTCTTACTTCTTGAGCATGATAGTTGTAAAAATCTTCTGTATAAGAATTTTGCATTTTTTTAACCAGATCAACTATTAATAAATTTAATGAAGTTAACTCTCAGAAATTATTTGCCATTTAGGCTCTAAGAAAATAACTCCCATATTACTAAATGGAGTACGACCAGTTCCATAGATATCTGTACCTTCTATACGAAAGCTTAAATATCCAGTTAAAGTATCAATATCGATAGCACCATCGCCTAACCAGATATCTACTGTATAATTTCCTTGAAGAAGAGGAATATGTTTTACCCTACATAGCATCGTAGCTGAATTATAGTACTTACCATTAGTTTCAAAACCTGTCATTCTAGTATTTACACCTGTAAGAGTACCAAAAAGTTCATGATGAATAACAACACCCATTACAGGAGTTTTTAGTTTGGGATAATTTCCTGAATTAAACGTCATTTCAAAGGTTATATCAGCACCTAGTGGAAAGGAGCTATTTTCTCGATTATCTGAATCTAAGACTCTTACGGAAGTGATTAATGGTTTTGCCCAAGAAGGACGAAAATTAATCAATTCTTTTTCAGGCTCTTGCTGATTTTGATGGTCAACCTCTAAATAGCGTTTTATTGCATATTGTGTGTTTCCATGAAAGGCTAATTTTCCACTTTTAAGCATTATACAAGACGAACATAAATTACTAATTGCTGCCATCTGATGACTGACAAAAATTACTGTTTTTCCTTCTTCTGCTACTTTTTCCATCCTCCCTAAACACTTCTTCTGAAACTGGGCATCTCCTACTGCTAGCACTTCATCTACAATCAAAATCTCTGGCTCTAAATGTGCTGCCACTGCGAATGCAAGACGTACATACATCCCTGAAGAATAGCGCTTAACCGGTGTATCCAGAAATTTTTCAACTTCAGCAAAGGCAACAATCTCATCAAACTTCCTCTTAATCTCCGCTTTGCTCATCCCTAAAATCGCACCGTTGAGATAGATATTTTCCCGTCCAGTTAATTCTCCATGAAAGCCTGTTCCAACTTCCAAGAGACTTGCTACTCGACCTTTAATAACAATACGTCCATTAGTAGGCTCCGTAATCCTACTCAAAATCTTTAATAAAGTCGATTTTCCTGCACCATTGCGACCGATAATGCCAACTCTATCTCCCTGTTTAATTTCAAAAGAAACATCATTTAAAGCCCAAAATTCTTCACGATCTGGATTAAGAGAATTTTCTTTAGTAGGTTTCAGTAATTTCGAGCTAAAAGACTTTACTCCATCTGTAATTAACTCACGTAAGGTCTGATTGCTACCTTTTTTTTTCTGTTGGTGGGCAATAATGTATTTCTTGCTGAGATGTTCGACCCGAATGACAGTATCAGACATAATTATAATTTGCTATTAATTATTAATTTAAGTTTGAATTATCTCTTTTTATTGACTTAATTCAGTACAACTAAATTACATCAGCAAAAGTGCGTTCTGTATTCCGGAAGTACCTAATACCGGTTAATAAAAACAGTGAAACTAAAGTCAAAGAAACCATAAATCCAGGCCAGTAAATATTAGAACTTCCACCTAATATTGCCCAGCGAAATCCATCAATTACACCTACCATTGGATTAAGAGAATAAAGTAATCTCCACTGTTCTGGCACAACATTACTACTGAAACCAACTGGTGAGATGTATAAACCAAACTGTACAATGAATGGCACGATATTGCGAAAATCTCGAAACTTCACATTTAGGGAACATAACCACAAACCAATACCCATTGAGGCGGCAAAAACAATAACCATAAATAAAGGTAGGGTTACAATTCGCCAACTGGGTACAAAATTATACCAAGCCATTAATCCCAGCAAAATTATGCCCGAAATCATAAAATCAACAAAACTGACAATTACGGCACTACTAGGGACAATCAAACGAGGGAAATAAACCTTAGAAATCAGATTAGCGTTATTAATCAGGCTGTTACTTGACTGGCTAAGGGAATTGGCAAAAAACTGCCAAGGAAGTGTCCCTGCAAATACGAGGATTGGGTAAGGTGCACCTTCTGAGGGTAGCTTAGCTAAATTGCCAAATACTACAGTGAAGACAATCATTGTAAAAAAAGGTCGAATTAATGCCCAAGCCATACCAATTACAGTTTGCTTGTAACGAACTATAATGTCTCGCCATGCCAGAAAGTAAAATAAATCTCGGTAATTCCATAAGTCTTTCCAATACTGGCTTTCTGTGCAACCTGACTCGATAATTAACTCTTTGTTTTTCATTGATTTATATATATTTTTGTCTTATGATTAGAGCGTAATTGATGAAAATTTCACAACTTTCCATGCTTTTACAATAATTCCTCATAGCTTCCTTGCTCGACAATTTTACTTTTCTCAAGTACAACTACTTTATCGGCCTTGATAATCGTCGATAAGTGGTGCTCGATCGAATGATAATTGCGATCGATGGCAAGTTTTTCCAATGATTATTGAATCAATTGTTCAGAATAGATAACTAGTGTAAATCCTCTGACAAAGAGAATACCTGTTACTTCAAGAATTTGAAAATTTTTCCAATTTCAGGAAGTAAGACTATTAATTAATTCTCGATAATGCTTGCTATTAAAATAACTTAGACCCAGTGACTGAAGTTGCTCAAAAATCCGAACGCAACTGCTATGCTATGCGACTTTGAACAATACCTCTATTGAATACTTAATGCCTCCTAGTTGAGGAGGTACAAAATTGGTATTTAATTAACACTGAGAAAAGCATTTTTTTATTAAGTAGCTACAATCAAGAACTAATTTGACTGTTACTTATATTACAAATGATAAGAGAAATAACGTCAATGCAAAATATCAAAACTTAACAAAAAACCTGATTTTTAGATTATTTTTTCTAGTATTTATGATGATTTACGCAAATAAAATGTCACATTTTATTTGCGTAAATTCAAAGTCAAATTTGCTTAAACTTTAACCAGTTATTTACTAATAGCAATCTTTAATATGGCTACCATTAAGGTAAAAGTTAAAGCTAGTAGAACAAACTAGGGAAAGTATTTAAACTCTCGGAGATACTCCAATAATTCCTGGCAACATCCTCAACTGTCGCAGTTCAGATGGATTAAGCTGAGCTACCTCATCCAGTGTTTTAGCACGAAGTCCGAACAACTTCATCTCACCCCGCAGCACATTGAACAACTGCGGTAGTCCATCCAAATTCCACTGATCTAGCCAGCGCCCTAGAGGAGTAAAGCCATCTTGAGCCTTTCTCTGATGCTGCTGTCTGGTTTCAGCATCTACCGTCATCGTGCGAAACTTGAATACTCGGAACAGCTTGCCTCGCTCTCCCACCCGCCACTGCTGAGAAAAAATTGGCTCTGTGGAAA
>JAAHHL010000350.1 GCA_010672185.1 Caldora sp. SIO3E6
AGCAAAACCGAAAAATTTAGTCCATTTTAATGGACTTTTGCTATTAGCCTCATCATTTGAATCCAAGGTGGGTTAGGTCATCCAACCAGCCAGTTATGTCTAAGTGATGTGGTGCGTTACGCTTCGCTAACGCACCCTACGATACCTCCCAGTATTCGATTCAAATGACCTAGATTGTCACACTTACTAGAGGACAAACTCCGGTTCCCCTCCACCGGAGGAGCTAGGGCATGTCTTCAAAGTCAAAAATCTGATGTAGGGGCTCTCGCATTTGGGCGATAATTCATCAATAAAACCCAAATTTTACAATCCAAATGCTTTGCCCTCCGATGCTGTAGGGTTGTCAATTTGTAGGGGTGGGTAATGGGCTACCTTTGACCCATTTAGCGATAACCTTACAACAAAACCCGCCCTACCGTTAACGCATTTGGCAATAATCTTACAGTTATGCGGTGCGTTACGCTTCGCTAACGCACCCTACGATAGGTACTTACTCAAAGTCCCCCTTTTTAAGGGGGATTTAGGGGGATCAACAATCTACCCCATAGCAGAGCAAACTGCTATAACCAGGTTTAATTAAGGACAAAGAATCAAGAAACCAGCGGGGATATGACCATTCACAGGCTTAGAAATTGGTATCCAGCCATTAGCACCCCGATTCACAATCGTAACCTGATTTCCATTATTTAAAGTCCCGACAACAGTGGCGCTTTCCGAAGGACTTTGTCGTATCGAAATAGTGCTTGTTGATTGAATTTGCCGACATTTACTAGTAGTTGATGGTTGGGTAATCGTCGTTGCTTGACCACAGGGTTTAAGATATTGACCAAACACATAGCCTTCACGAGGTGCGGCAATTTTTACCCAACCATTACTAGTTATGTTAGCAATGGTAACTTGGGTACCATTAGCTAGAGAACCAATAATCGAACCCCCAGGAGTCGAGCGGATATTGAGATTCCTCCGGGGAGTAACAACTTTGCGACATTTATCAGCAGGAGTTGTTGTTGTTGAAGGAGTTGGTTTGGGAGTTGTTGTTGTTGAAGGAGTCGGTTTGGGAGAAGGGGAAGGTGATGGAGTTGGTTTAGGAGAAGGGGAAGGTGATGGGGTTTGAGCACAGGCTTTGAGATATTTCCCAAACACGAAACCTTCCTTCGGACCAGAAATGGCTACCCAAGCACGTCTGTCACTATCCTTAAGCGTGACTTGCTCTCCATTGTTGACTCTACCAACAATTGGGCCTTTTGGACTAGAGCGAATATTGAGATATAAATTGTTGCTACCAGTATCAACCCGGCGACATTTGCTTGATGTCTGAGCTGATTGATGCCCATCTTTGTTATGAGATAAGGTTGATTCTGGAGCAGGCTTCTGGGTATTTTGAGACTTTGCAGTATTAGTAGCAGTAGAGGTTAGAGACAAAGTTGTTGCTGCCAATGCCAGTGAGACACTTAGAGCTACAGGTGTTTGCCAACGAAAAATATTTCTCATACAAAAATTTCCTAATCACACCACACGGGGATAATAGCATTTTGCTCAAGGCTAATTCATAGACCTCTTGTATAAATCCTGGAAGGGAGTGTGGGGAGTGTGGGGAGTGTGGGAGGTGGGGGAGCAAAATGCTGAAACCTTTATTTGTTAATCTTTTCCCTTTTTCTACCTTCTGCCCTCTGCCTCCTGCCTTCTACCTTCTGCCCTCTGCCTCCTGCCTCCTGCCTCCTGCCTTCTGCCTTCTGCCTTTTGCCAAATTCACTTTTCCATACCCACTGCAAATTTTCCCAGATTCTCTTTACGCCATTTTGCATCTGCTTTGCGATTGGTGCGTAACTCCAAAACTCGGATACCCTCAGTGGGAAGGGGGTTTAATAACGGCTTTAGCTCTTCCCAAGACTCGATTAGCTGATGCTCCACTCCATAGGTACGACACAACTGAGCAAAGTTTACTGCTTGGGGTGTGGCAAAAAATTCTTCAAAAGGTGGTTCAAACTGGGAGATGGGTAACATCTCGAAGATGCCGCCTCCATTATTGTTGATCAAAACAATGGTTAAATGACCGACAAATTTACTGCGCAATAAGAAGCCATTGGTATCGTGCAACAGCGCTAAGTCGCCAGTAAGTATGACACTACTCTGATTCTGGTGAGCAATACCCAAAGCTGTAGATAAAGTTCCATCAATGCCATTGGCTCCTCGATTGAAGTAAGGACGAATACCAAGATTACCAGGAGACCAAAAATATTCAATATCCCGCACTGGCATACTGTTGGCAATAAATAGGGGTGTTTCCGGTGGCAAAGTTTGCGAGAATAACCAGGCAGCTTTACCTTCAAATAAGTCGCTGATGCTACTCATCCTTTGGTCAACTGCTGCTCTCACCTTAGCTTCAGCTGCACACCACTTGTGTCGATATTTTGTCGGCTTTCTACCCATCTTGTGGTTCTGTTTCTGGGAGGTGTGATAAGGGGAGAAGGAGGAAGGTAGAGGGGGGGTTTCTGTGATCTGATGTGGTTGGTGAGGGGTGAGTAACCACTGACTACTGACTACTGACAAGTCTATCCTGAGGTGAGTCGTTTGACCGTGGAGAGAGTCGAGATTGTCGTTGCTGGAGTCAATTACCCAGCGTTGGGGTTGGCTATCATTTAACCAAGCACGTAGTTTCTTACTAGTAGGTAACTCGCCGATTTGAATCACCATTGTTGGCTTCAACTTGTGTGCTAGTTGCTGGTTACGTAGGATAAGGTCATAGGTGGAAATCAGATAGGGGTTAAGTTGAGCATAGTTCCTAACGGGAGATAACCCTTCCGCTAAAACCGGCCATCCTAAAGTTTGGCATAATTGCGCGATCGCTTCACAATAGGCTCTGGGGTTTTGGGGTTGAGCAGGACCAGCAATAATTATACCCTGTTGCTCTTGTTGCCATTCTTGATAAAGATAGCCAAGGAGCTGGGATACTGGAGAGCTGGGAGGCTGGGAGGCTGGGGAAATAGCAGCGAAGAAATCTTCGAGATCAAAGGGAGAAGGAAGAACATCTGTATCAAGTTGTGGTACAGGTGCGAGGGGTTCCCGGAAAGGAAGATTCAGGTGTACAGGACCTGAATCTGGCAAAAAAGTCCGTTCCCAAGCATGAATAACAGTTTGTCGCAAATATCTCAGCATCCCAATTTCCACCGAAGGCACTGCTAAGGATACTTGCCAGTTGGGGTAGTTACCATATAATTTTATTTGGTCGATGGTTTGTCCTGAATGACAATCCCGTAGTTCAGGGGGACGGTCAGCAGTTAAAACTAACAGAGGTACTCGACTTTCCCTAGCTTCAATCACTGCTGGATAGAAGTTAGCAGCAGCGGTTCCGGAAGTGCAAACCAGAACCACCGGACATCCCGATTGGCGAGCAATTCCCAAAGCAAAGAAGGCTGCTGAGCGTTCATCCAAAACTGGAATCACTTCTAGCTGTTTTCCTAAGTTTGTTTGAGAACGTTGGGCAAAGGCAACAGTTAAAGGGGTTGAGCGTGATCCTGGACAGACGACGGCGGTGGTTAATCCTAAACGGCTAAGAGTTTCTACTAATATGGAACTCCAAATAGTATTAATGTTGCGGAAATCTATGGGCATTGGTTATTTATTATTGGTTAGGTTAATAGTTTTTCTGCATATCCCGTAGAGAAGTTTGTAGAGCGCTAAGCGCTAGGCAATAGGCAATAGGCAATAGGCAATAGTAAGTTAGCGGTGAGTGGGTTTGGTGGATTTAGGAATGTCCTAACCTAAACTTGTAGTGGTGTAACCTCAAGATGACCAAACTGATTATTCAAATTCCTTGTTACAATGAAGAAAGTACCCTAGGGATCACCTTGGAGGCTTTACCTCGCCAACTGCCCGGTATTGACTTGGTTGAGTGGTTAGTCATCGATGATGGTAGTCGCGATCGCACTTTTGAAGTGGCTAAAGCTTATGGGGTTGATCACATTATTCGTTTCTCGACTAACCAAGGTCTGGCCAAAGCTTTTATAGCGGGGATAGAAGCTGCTCTCAAAGCGGGTGCTGATCTCATTGTTAATACAGATGCAGATAATCAATACTGTGCTGAGGACATTCCTCAGCTAATACAGCCAATTCTACTGGGACAGGCTGCCATTGTAGTTGGCGCTAGACCAATCTGGGAAATTCGCCACTTTTCCCTGTCTAAAAAGTTACTACAAAAACTGGGTAGTTGGGTGGTGCGCCTTGCCAGTAATACTCATATCCCGGATGCTCCTAGTGGTTTTCGTGCTTTTAGCCGGGAAGCGGCAATGCAGATTAATGTGTTTAATAGTTATACTTACACCCTGGAAACGATCATCCAAGCAGGGCAAAAGGGGATGGCAATTACTTCGGTGCCCATTAGAACTAACCCAGTTTTACGCACCTCTCGCTTGGTAAAAAGTCCTGCTTCCTATGTGGTGCGATCGCTTTTCACCATTCTGCGCATCTTCATGCTGTACAAACCCCTACGCTTTTTCCTTATTTCGGGTAGTATACCCTTTAGCTTAGGATTTTTGCTAGGTTGTCGTTGGTTAGTCTATTTTTTGTTGGGTACTGACAGAACCAGGATTCCCAGCTTAATTCTCGCTGCTATTTTGATTCTGATTGGCTTTCAGCTGTGGATGTTTGGTTTAGTTGCGGATTTAATGGCTGCTAATCGTAAGTTACTAGAAGAGGTTCAGCTGCGTTTGCGTCGCCAGAACTATGAGAATTAATTAATAATTAATAATTAATAATTAATAATTGATAATTGATAATTGATAATTTTGAATGGAAAATTGGCGTTTGATTCCGTTATTGCGGGCATCAGGAACTATGCAAATGGCGATTGATCAGTGGCTACTGGAACAACATCGACTAGGAAAGCATCCTCCAACTTTGCGATTTTATACTTGGGCATCACCAACTATCTCACTAGGTTATCATCAACGTCGGTGGCCAGCTTCTTGGCAGCAGCTATCTTGGCGAGATATGCCAATAGAACTGGTGCGGCGCCCCACTGGTGGACGAGCAGTGCTACACCAGGGAGATTTAACCTATATGGTAGTTACATCAGAGCTGATGGGCAAACGTCTTGATGTCTATCAGAAAATCTGTGAGTTTTTGATTGAGGGTTGGCGATCGCTTGGCATCAATCTGCACTATGGTACAGCGGGACGAGGCTATATTCATAATCCCAATTGTTTTAGTACTGCTACCGGTGCTGATTTAGTTACTGCTGAAGGTTATAAATTAATTGGTAGTGCTCAGTTGCGACGAGGTAAGGCAATTTTGCAGCACGGTTCCATTCGCTTAGAGGCAGATGCTCAACTATTTACTCAAGTATTTGGTGAAGCAGCAGTGCCAATTAATCTACCTTTTACTCAGCAAGGAAATAGTTTAATTCAAACTGTAGTTGATGCTTTGACTAAAGCTGCTACTGATTGTTTTGGCGTAGAGTTGGAGGAGCAACCATTTTCTAATGAAGAGTGGCAATCAATTCTGGCACAACAGATTTGATGAGTTTCTGTTATTTGCATTAACCTAAGTAGGTAGTGCAAGGTAATTGTATCAATGGGCTCAAAAACCCTTCACTTTCACAGAGGAATCCCTAATCAACTCTTCACTTATTACTTATTACTTATTCTTATTACTTATTACTTATTCTTATTACTTATTACTTATTCTTATTACTTATTCTTATTACTTATTACTTATTACTTATTACTTATTACTTATTACTTATTACTTATTCAGCAGACCCTAATTATCCTCTCCCTACTTATACATTAGATAATATCTTTGCGCTTTTGCACTACTACAATTAAAGCAAACATACCGGCAATCAATGAAGCAAGGATGCTCCAATGACGGCTGACATTGACATTAAAGGTTGCACCATAGTCCTTGTGGAAACTGCTGATAATGGCTTCCGCTTTACCGATCGCTCCTTCATATTTCTCTTTCCAAGTGGTATACTTCTGTTGCCACTGGTCTACATCTTGTTGATATTGCTCCACTTGCTTCTGATAAACAGCGATTTCATCCTGATACTTTTGCTGAGCTAAAGGTGACTGGATTGCAGACGGCTGGGGCAGCTTTCCTGGAGCTTTTGGTTTCACTGGCTCTGGCTGATCTACCGTCGGTTCATAAGCTTCCCGAATTCCAGGAAACTGACAAGCTCTAAAGACACTTACTCCATAGCAGGTACATTGCTGCTTTTCCTGATCAGTCAGTTGTTCCCGCTGCTTCTCCGATAAATTCCAGCAGGAGTCTTGGGCAACATCTTGACCCAAGCCGGTAATCGTTACTAGAGCTTCAAAAGACCACTTAGTTAAGGATATTTGGTTAATCAGTTGTCCTGGTGGCCCAAAGGTATCTACTGGTAATACCCCACCACCGAAGATAATCTGGGGTACGAGAAAGATAATGGCAATTAAAGGAGCTACATTTTGATTGGGTGAAATCGCTGAACCTAATAAACCCATAACCATCCCAGCAATGGTAGCTAAGACTAGGGTAATATACATACTAACTACAACTTCTAAAGAGAGGGGAAGGTCTACCGCCAGAAACTTAAATGCGAGGAAAATAGCCGCCTGATAGAGAGCTAGTAGGACACTTACCCAGACTTTGGAGAAGATGTAAGGAATAATCTTAAGACCAATAAGCCGCTCTCGTCGATAGATATCCAGCTCTTTGACAATTTCCCGCATCGTAGCAATGCTACCAACCATGACTGCAATTAGACCAGTGGTAAAGAGCATGGTAATGGCAAGTTTGGCATCACCGGTTTGGACATCGAAGAGTTTCTGATTCCAGGCACAGAAGTCTAGCATACCCAGGAGTGGAGCAACTGCTAGCATTAGGATTAAGCTGGCGCGATCGCGAAGTAGAATGGCAAGATTACGCTGGGAAAGGATGAGAAATTGTCGCCAGCTGGAGATATGCTTTACTATCGCTCCTGGCTGCTGGGTTCGGGGACGCTTTTTGACTCTTGGCTTAGTGGGTAGTTCTAACGATTGCTGCCGCAGGACAACATATTGTTGATATTGTGGCGATCGCAAATA
>JAAHHL010000351.1:0-1353 GCA_010672185.1 Caldora sp. SIO3E6
GCGCCGCCTCTCCCAGAGTAAGCAATTGCACGCACTCTTGGGACACCATCGACCTAATTGATTGATTTTTTATCTTACGGACTGTCAGACTTTGAAGTTTTGCACCGGGAACTAGTCTAAACTCCAGTCAATACAGTTGGACGGAGAAACTAGCAATGGACTTTCCGGTGGTATATTTAGTCAGGTGAATTCGGAAGCGAAGGGGAACTCAGGAGGAATTGAGCTGACAACTCCTTCCCTGGAGGTGACTAATGGTGCTATAGTGAGCGCCTCTACTTTTGGAGTGGGAGATTCAGGTGCGGTAAAGATTACAGCTACCGATTTGGTGCATTTAGATGGAGAAACTAGCAATGGATTTTCCAGTGGTGTCTACAGTCAGGTGAATTCAGAAGCTAAAGGAGACTCAGGGGGAATCGAGCTGACAACTTCCACCTTGGAGGTGGCTAGCGGTGCTGCAGTGAGTGCCTCTACCGGTGGGGAAGGGGATGCAGGTACGGTGAGAATTATAGCTAACGATTTGGTGCGGTTGGATGGAGAAACTAGCAATGGAGCTTCTAGTTCTATAACCAGTCAGGTGCTTTCTGGAGCCGAGGGGAACTCAAAGGGAATTGAGCTGACAACTTCCACCCTAGAACTAACTAATGGCGCTGCAGTGAGTGCCTCTACCGGTGGGGAAGGGGATGCAGGTACGGTGAGAATTACAGCTAACGATTCGGTGCGGTTGGATGGAGAAACTAGCAATGGAGCTTCTAGTTCTATAACCAGTCAGGTGTTTTCTGGAGCCGAGGGAAATTCAGAGGGAATTGAGCTGACAACTTCCACCCTAGAACTAACTAATGGCGCTACAGTGAATACCTCTACCTTGGGAGTTGGGGATTCAGGTACGGTGAGAATTATAGCTAACGATTCGGTGCGGTTGGATGGAGAAACTAGCAATGGAGCTTCTAGTTCTATAACCAGTCAGGTGCTTTCTGGAGCCGAGGGGAACTCAAAGGGAATTGAACTAACAACTTCCACCCTAGAACTAACTAATGGCGCTACAGTGAATGCCTCTACCTTGGGAGTTGGGGATTCAGGTGCAGTTAGGATTACGGCTAACGACTCGGTGCGGTTGGATGGAGAAACTAGCAATGGAGCTTCTAGTTCTATAACCAGTCAGGTGCTTTCTGGAGCCGAGGGGAACTCAAAGGGAATTGAACTAACAACTTCCTCTCTGGAACTAACTAATGGCGCTACAGTGAATACCTCTACCTTGGGAGTTGGGGATTCAGGTACGGTGAGAATTATAGCTAACGATTCGGTGCGGTTGGATGGAGAAACTAGCAATGGAGCTTCTAGTTCTATAACCAGTCA
>JAAHHL010000351.1:1453-7063 GCA_010672185.1 Caldora sp. SIO3E6
ATGGCGCTACAGTGAATACCTCTACCTTGGGAGTTGGGGATTCAGGTACGGTGAGAATTATAGCTAACGATTCGGTGCGGTTGGATGGAGAAACTAGCAATGGAGCTTCTAGTTCTATAACCAGTCAAGTGCTTTCTGGAGCCGAGGGAAATTCAGAGGGAATTGAACTAACAACTTCCTCTCTGGAACTAACTAATAGCGGTACAGTGTCTGCCTCTACTTTTGGAGGAGGAAGTGCAGGCAACATCGTAGTGCGGAATTCTCAATCTATCTTCCTTAGCAAAAATAGCTCCATTTCCACTGCCGTTGAACCTGGAGCACTCGGCATTGGTGGCGATATCAATATCAAAACCAACTCCCTCACCCTAGAAAATAATTCCCAAATCTCGGCTCGGAGTCAAGGAATAAAAAGAGCTGGCAACATTAACCTCAACGTCTCAGAAACCTTAACCGCTACCGACAGCGATATTACTACCTCCAGCACTCAATCTGCCGGAGGTGCCATCGATATCACTGCCCAAGATATTCGCTTACGAGGTGACAGCGACATCACCACCAGTGTCTTCAGCGGTGCTGACAACGGCGGTGATATTACCATTACCACCGATTCCTTTATTGCTTTTGCCGACAGCGACATCTTAGCCTTTGCTCGTGATGGCAGAGGAGGAGATATTACCTTCCTTACCCCCATCTTCTTCGGCTTCGCCTACCGTCCAGCTCCCAAAGGCATTGACCCTGCTACCTTAGATCTTAATAACCGAGTCGATATCAATGCTAGTGGAGCCATCGATGGAGCCATTACCTTACCCAACCTCGACTTTATCACCAACAGCCTGACAGACTTACAGGACAATCTAATCGACACCGACACTCTATTAGCCAATAGCTGCATTGTCCGAACCACTCCGCGAGAGGGCTCATTCACCATCACCGGTGGAGGCAGCTTACCCTCTCGTCCCGGAGAACCTTCATCCTCGCCTTATCCTACAGGAGTGGTACGCATTATACCAAGTGAGAGTCCCATACGTCCTTGGCAAAAAGGAGACCCAATTATTGAAGCAACAGGGGTGTATCAACTGCCAGATGGACGGTTAGTAATGGCGCGGGAATGTAGTTAGGTGTTAAGTGCTCTTAGGTTTTAGGTGCTGGGCGGGTTTTGATCCTAATATTCAGGTCAAATGTCCTAAATTTGCGTTAACCAGGGGGTGGCGTTGGGCGGGTTTTGATCCCAATATTCAGGTCAAATGTCCTAAATTTGCGTTAACCAGGGGGTGGTGTTGGGCGGGTTTTGATCCTAATATTCAGGTCAAATGTCCTAAATTATCCCTAAACCCGCCCCTACAAATCCCTACAAATCGCCCCTACAGTTGTACGGAATTTTATTCCTAATTATCAATTATCAATTCTTCACCAATCTCATCCAATACTGCTCGGTTAGTAAAGTTCAATCCCTGTTGATCCCCCCTAACCCCCCTTCGTAAGGGGGGAACAAGAGCCCCCCTTTTTCAAGGGGGGTTGGGGGGATCAATTCTTAACCGAGCAGTATTGCAATCTCATCAAGTCTATCGTTGGCATCTTTGGAAAATTTGAGACAATAACTAGTCGATGCCAAACCCCCAGTAGCGGTGATAGTCCCTTCATTAGCTTTACCTAAAAGGACGAGACAAACTCCAGCAAAACTAATCAAAATACAGCTTGTGGTGGTGACAAGAGCCAAGTTGAAACTCTGACGAGCTTGGCGTAATCGTTCTTGGACAATCATCAGTTCAATTGTAGAGTCACAGTTGGGGATAAGTTTGTCGTTCGTCATTTTTGTTTTACCTAAATTCGATACTTCTAATGTGACTCTAAATCCCTGAAACTTAGACTAGACAATGATTGAATTGCCAATAACTTGTGCTTTCTCTATGATTGTCCTATGCCTCGGTTATGGTGGAGTAAGCGATCGCTCTCAAGAAAAAAGGCAACAGGCAACAGGGGAAGAAGGGAAAACGATTTAACTTGTTTCTTCCACTCTTAGCAGGTTACATTCATAACTGTTGCAGCTACACCTGTGGGGGTTTTTCCATATCTCAGACTATGACGGACAATAGCCGTAGCAACAAAAAGAAGATAACGATCCGTGCATCTCCAGCAGGAGTAGAGAAAGCCGAGAAAGCTTTGATACGTCTGGGATTGGATTCAAAAACCAATTTCGCGAAATCTCGGCTTTTGTCGCGCAGTACAGTGACAAAATTTTTTACTTGTAAACCGATTCAGGTTGATACATTTAAGACAATCTGTTCTGAATTACAATTAAATTGGCTAGAAGTTACGGAAATCTCAGGAGAGGAGACTCATCAGGGTTTAGAGAAGTCTGATTGCCGACGGTTGGAGTCCAATGAGGAGACTAAGGGAGGTCAACCAATGCAAGTGCTTAAGCGTCAAGTAACTGTTCTAGAAAAAGAAAGTCAGCAAACTAAGGCGGTTATTACCTTGGAAGGGGACATAAATTCACCCCCTAATCTTGCAATCCTAGCATTAACCCTCAAAACCTATTCAGGCCATACTATTAAAATAATTGACATTCAAGAAGGCAGTATTAAAATCACCGTTGAGGGTTCTCCGGAGGATATTGAAAAACTCTTATCGAACTTTCAAGCAGGAGAAATCCAGGAATTAGAAGGTTTCCCGGTTGAGGACATACAAGTTTTGAGTGAAAGCTCAGAGGATGAGGAAAACAATGATAAGAGTGATAAATGGCGTCTAGTCCGGGAAATTGTTAATCAAGGAGCTAGACATCGTAACCTGCGATATGCTGACCTGAGTGATGCCGACTTGAGTGGTGCTGACTTGAGTGGTGCCTTTCTGTTGTATTCAGATCTGAGTGATGCCAACTTGAGTCTTGCTAACCTGAGTGATGCCAACCTGAGTTATGCCGATCTGTACGACTCAGATCTGAGTGATGCCAACTTGAGTCGTGCTAACCTGAGTAATGCCAACCTGAGTTATGCAGATCTGTACGACTCAGATCTGAGTGATGCCAACCTGAGTAATGCCAACTTGAGTAGTGCCAACCTGAATGACGCAGATCTGAGTGATGCCAACCTGAGTCGTGCCAACCTGAATGGTGTCAGAATAAATGAGCAAACAAAAATTGATAAAAAATGGCGTCTAGTCTGGGAAATTGTTAATCAAGAAGCTAGACATCGTAACCTGAGTAGTGCCAACTTGAGTAGTGCCAACTTGAGTAGTGCCAACTTGAGTAGTGTCAACTTGAGTAGTGCCAACTTGAGTAGTACCAACTTAATTGGTGCTGATCTGAGTGATGCCAACCTAATTGATGCGGACCTGAGGTTTACCAACCTGAATGGTGCAAGAATAAATGAGCAAACAAAAATTGATAAAAAATGGCGTCTAGTCTGGGAAATTGTTAATCAAGGAGCTGGGAATCGCAACCTAAGTAATGCCGACTTGATTAAAGCCAACCTAAGTGACGCCAACCTTATTTTTGCCAACCTAAGTGACGCCAACCTTATTTTTGCCAACCTGAGGTCTGCCAATCTGAGGTTTGCCAATCTGAGGTTTGCCAACCTGATTCGTGCCAATATGAGTGATGCCGACTTGAGGTTTACTAACCTAAGTGGTGCTAACCTAATTGGTGCTAACCTAATTGGTGCTAACCTAATTGGTGCTGATGTGAATAAGGCTCGGTTTAAAGATAATTCAGGACTCACTGAAGAAATGAAACTTGACTTGAAACGACGCGGAGCTATCTTTGAGGACTCTCCAGGCGATCGCTCTGAAGTTTTAAGCCGTCGCTAACCCACTTCCTGCTCAAAAAGTAGCATTTGCGGGAAATGTAGGGGCGAAGCATTTGGGCGATAATTTAAGAGCAAGCACGAAATGCATTCTATCCAAATGCTTCGCCCTGATGCTAACCCATAAGACCCATATTTCGCCCTACAGTACCTAATGCCCTCAGGGTGAAGCCTTCAACAAGGCGGATATAGACTAATTTATCCAATACTTTAGATGGTTTCTGCTTGATGATATAGATGCAGGTATTAGTATCTAGTAAAAATCTCATTCGAGAGCCTCTCTAACCTCTAGATCAGGTTGTTCTCTGCTTTCCATGAAGTCTTCAGAGAAAAGTTCTAAGCTATCAAACAAGGTCTCCCAAGGGTTGTCTTTGGAGATGAGGACAACAGCACTGCCGATCTTTTTAATGTAAACTTCATTACCCTGGAACTGGAATTCTTTGGGCAAAGCTACAGTTTGATGATGATCACTAATCAATAACTTGGCAATTTTCATGCTCTTAGCTCCTACCAACATAATGTACTCCAGCGTTGGGTTACGAAGAAAGCTACACCCAACCTACTTATTCCGCCATTGTAGCTGTGTTGCGCCACTACAGTAAGATCAGCCCAGAGTGTAAAAATTGTAGTGGGAGCATCTTGCTCCCTTTGGTGCAGATTTGGTATAGTCTACCAACCAAAAAACACAGATGCGATCGCACTCAATGTAGGGGCGAAGCATTTGGGGGATAGTTTAAGAGCAAGCACGAAATGCATTCTATCCAAATGCTAGGCTAATGCCGAGCTTCGCTAACGCCCTGATGCTAACCCATTAGCCCAATATTTCGCCCTAAAGTAGCTAACATCCCTACAGTGTGTTCAACGCAAGTTGTCTCGTAGACAATGACAGGCAAGATGCCTGTTCCACAAGATTGTTGTTATTGATTCAGTATACTTTTATATATAAGCGCACACCTTACCCATTGTGAAATAATAATATCAGAAAACAATAGCAAAATCAATTCCCAATTCCCAATTCCCAATTCCCAATTCCCTACTCCCAATTGACCAACTGTTCAATAGCCTCTGAATCAGTAGGCAAACCAGCGGTCAAAACTTCTCCACCAGTTGCAGTTACTAAAACATCATCTTCAATCCGAATACCCCGTACATCACTAAATTGGGCAAGTTTGTCCCAATTGACCACATCTTGATATTTTGACCGTAGCTCAGGATTATTTAAAATTGCTGGAACTTGATAGAATCCTGGTTCAATAGTTACTAACATTCCCTCTTGCAAGGGTCGGTCTAGTCGCAGGAAACCTAAGCCAAAGCGATCGCTCCTTTCCCTACCTTCTTGATAACCAGCTAAATCCCCTAAATCTTCCATATCGTGAACATCTAAACCCAGCAAATGTCCAATACCGTGGGGAAAGAATAGAGCATGGGCATCTCTTGCCACTAAATCTGCTGGTTGTCCTCGTAGAATGCCTAAATCCACTAATCCTTGGGCAATTACTTCTGCTGCCAGCAAATGAAGGTCGCGATATTCTACATTAGGACGGATTTTGTCGATGCAAGCATCATGAGCAGCTAATACTAAATCGTAAAGGTCTCGCTGAGTTTCGGAAAACTTACCAGTGGTAGGGAAAGTACGAGTCACATCTGCTGCCCATCCCATAGCTGTTTCTGCTCCAACATCCACAAGGAGCAAGTCTCCTGGTTGTAGGGGGTGGTGATATTCGCCATTATGGAGTACTTCACCATGAACAGTAACAATGCTGGGATAAGCACAAGTCAGATTGTGGGCAATAATTACCCCCTCCATTGA
>JAAHHL010000352.1 GCA_010672185.1 Caldora sp. SIO3E6
TAGCTGCTCCAGTCATTCAGAACAATAACAACAAACTCAATTGTGGAACTGGCATCCTGCCAGTAGGACTGTGGAACTGGCATCCTGCCAGTAAGATTGTGGTCGGACATCTGGAGTGTTCGCGATCGCTCCTACAACTATGACAGGCAAGATGCCTGTTCCACAATGTTGCTCCTGCCAGGTTTTTGTTGAGATATATTAAGAAATTTACCCGATTTTCCTTCCCTAACTGCATAACTCGATTTTTGCATCCTTATTTAACAGATATGGAGGTCAAAAGCCTCTAGCAATATTCGACAGTTGTAGACGATTAGGACAATCATTATGAATCGCAACTTGCCCACCATTATTAATGGTACTGCTGGGGATGACATCCTGGAAGGGACTCCAGGCATTGATAAGATTGTTGGTTTCGCAGGCAACGATGTTCTTCTCGGAAATGAGGGGCACGATTTTCTGTTTGGCGATGGGGGAGATGATACCCTTTATGGAGGTGAAGGACATGATTTTCTGCTCGGAGGTATAGGAGAAGACAGCCTCTACGGAGATGATGGCAGTGATAACCTTGATGGCGGTGAAGGGAATGATCGTCTCTATGGGGGTGCTGGTAGTGATATCCTCGTTGGTGGTGACGGGAATGATCTCCTTTATGGCGGTATTGGTGTAGATTACTTCGATGGTGGAGAAGGTAATGATATTGTTTACTTTCGAGGAGAAAACTTTGCTATCACTGCTGACTTGAGTCAAAATCGTGCTACTTATATCAATGATGCAGGAGTGGAAGTTGTTGAAACTTTAATCAATATTGAGCGTTTAGTTGGCACTGCTTTTGATGATACGCTGATTGGTGATGTCGGTAACAATGTTTTGTACGGTGAAAATGGCAATGATACTCTTCTTGGTGGTGGGGGAAATGACCGACTTATTGGTGGTACTGGTGTAGATTTTTTCGATGGTGGAGCAGGTATTGACACTGTTTACTTTCGAGGTGAAAACTCTGCTGTTACTGCTGATTTGAGTCAAAGTAGTGCCACTTACATCAATGATGCTGGGGTCGAAATAGTCGAAACTCTGATTAATATTGAAAACTTAGTTGGCACAGCTTTCGATGATCAATTGATTGGTGATGCTGGTCACAATGTTTTGTACGGTGAAGATGGCGATGATACTCTTCTTGGTGGTGAGGGAAATGACCGACTTATTGGTGGTACTGGCGCAGATTACTTGGACGGTGGCGAAGGTATTGACACTGTTTACTTTCGAGGAGAAAGCTTTGCTATCACTGCTGACTTAAGTCAAGGTAATGCTAGTTATCTCAATGGTGCTGGGGTCGAAATAGTCAAAACTTTGATTAACATTGAAAACTTAGTTGGCACAGCTTTCGATGATACGCTGATTGGTGATGCTGGTAACAATGTTTTGTACGGTGAAAATGGCAATGATATTCTTCTTGGTGGTGAGGGAAATGACCGACTTCTTGGTGGCACTGGTGTAGATTTCTTCGACGGTGGAGCAGGTATTGACACTGTCTATTTTCAAGAAAACTTTGCTGTTACTGCTGATTTGAGTCAAGGTAATGCTACTTATATCAATGATGCTGGGGTGGAAGTCCTTGAAACTCTGATTAATATTGAAAACTTAGTAGGCACTGCTTTCGATGATCAATTAATTGGTGATGCTGCTAATAATGATCTTCATGGAAGCGATGGTAATGATATTCTGATTGGGGGAGAAGGGAAAGATCGCTTATTTGGTGGTACTGGGGTAGACTTCTTCGATGGTGGAGCAGGTATTGATATTGTCTATTTTCAAGAAAACTCTGCTGTTACTGCTGATTTGAGTCAAGGTAGTGCTACTTATATCAATGATGCTGGGGTGGAAGTAGTCGAAACTTTGATTAATATTGAAAGCTTAGTAGGAACTGCTTTTAATGATACCCTGATTGGCGATGAGAACAATAATTGGCTGCGAGGGGATGCTGGTATCGACTTCTTCGATGGTGGTGGGGGAAGTGATACTGCTGACTTTATTAATAAAGAGTTTGCCATTACCGGTGACTTGAATACAGAAACAGTCACTTATACTGACGCAAATGGTAACACTATTGTGGAAACCATTCGCAATATCGAGAATCTTCAGGGGACACGCCTTGACGACTTGCTCCGAGGTAATGCACAGAAAAATTCCCTGCGAGGCAGAGATGGTAATGATACCCTCTTTGGTGGTGCTGGTGATGATTTACTCGAAGGTGGTATTGGTGCAGATATCTTTGGTTTCTCCTCCCCTAACCAAGGAATCGATACCATCACTGACTTTAACTCTACCCAAGGAGACCTAATTCAAATATCTGCTAACGACTTTGGTGGTGGACTCACTCTCGGTACATTGGATATCGACCAGTTTACCATCGGTTCAGCAGCTACTCAGGCAAGCGATCGCTTTATCTATAACGATACCACCGGTGCTTTGTTCTTCGACCCTGATGGTACGGGAACTCTGGCACAAGTGCAGTTGGCTCAACTCTCCGGTGGTGTTGCTCTCAGCAATAATGATATTTTCGTTGTTTAGTACCGATGATAAACCCGGTAGATAACCGTAGATCCCCGACTTCTTGAAGAAGTCGGGGATCTCAAGCCGTTAGCGATCGCTAAGCTATAATTTGTAGACCATCAGGTCATAGTTCAACCTACAGAAATAATCAAAATGTCCTATAGAGTCAGCGTGATTATTGAAAAAGACGATGATGGATACTATTCCTATTGTCCTGAGCTCCCAGGGTGTCAAACCCAAGGAGATGATTTAAATGAAGTTGTATCCAACATTAAAGAAGCAATTGAACTTTATATAGAGACTCTAAATTATCAATGGATAATTGATAATGGATAATTGATAATTGATAATTGATAATTGATAATTGATAATTGGTTAATTTGGTCTAAGACCTATGACGCTAATTCCAGTGAAATTGATCAAGAATCTAATTATTCAGAAGAGAAACAAGCTAATCGGTTTCCCCTGAGGGCGTATGCAATCATTGGTGTCAACTTAAGCCTAGACATAGCTGGCTAGTTGGATGACCTAATCCGCCTTGGATTCAAAGATACTGTTGGCGAATCGGTATCGGGCCTGACCCCTCCCCAAACCCCTCCCCTCTTAGGGGAGGGGCTTTCCGGCTCCCCCTTCCCTCTTAGGGAAGGGGGTTGGGGGGTTAGGTTAAAAATTGATGGACAAAGCGCGAAAAGTCTTGTCTATTCAGCAATTGAACTACGTCAGGGGTAAGATACCCTCTTAATTCGCCAACAACATCTTCAAATCCAAGGCTAATAGCTTAAGTCCATTGAAATGGACTAAATTTTTCGGTTTTATTTTAGTCATCTAAAGATGACTTGATATCAATTCCGGCTACATTGGGATAATATTCATTCTGGTTGGGGCGCAATGCTTGCGCCCTAAATGATCCTACAACTATGACAGGCAAGATGCCAGTTCCACAATGTTGCTCCTGCCAGGTTTTTGTTGAGATATATTAAGAAATTTACCCGATTTTCCTGCCCTAACTGCATAACTCGATTTTTGCATCCCTATTTAACTGATGTGGAGGTCAAAAGCCTCTAGCAATATTCGACAGTTGTAGACGATTAGGAGAGCCATTATGAATCGCAATTTGCCCACCATTATTAATGGTACTGCTGGGGATGACATCCTAGAAGGGACTCCAGGCATTGATAAGATTGTTGGTTTCGCAGGTAACGATATACTCCTGGGAAATGAGGGGCACGATTTTCTGTTTGGCAATGGGGGAGATGATACCCTCTATGGAGGGGAGGGACATGATTTTCTGCTCGGAGGTATAGGAGAAGACAGCCTCTACGGAGATGATGGCAGTGATAACCTTGATGGCGGTAAAGGGAATGATCGTCTCTATGGGGGTGCTGGTAGTGATATCCTCGTTGGTGGTGACGGTAATGACGCTTTATTTGGTGGTACTGGTGCAGATTACTTCGACGGTGGAGAAGGTATTGACACTGTTTACTTTAATGAAAACTTTGCTATCACTGCGGACTTGAGTCAAGGTCGTGCTACCTATATTAATGATGCTGGGGTCGAAGTAGTCGAGACTTTGATTAATATTGAGCGCCTAGTTGGTACTGCTTTCGATGATATATTGATCGGTGATCAAGGCAATAATTGGCTACAGGGGAATGCTGGTGTAGATTACTTCGATGGTGGTGAAGGTATTGATACTGTCAACTTTAATGAAAACTTTGCTATCACTGCTGACTTGAGTCAAGGTCGTGCTACCTACATTAATGATGCTGGGGTTGAAGTTGTTGAAACCTTAATCAACATTGAGCGTTTATTTGGTACTGATTTCGATGATACGCTTATCGGTGATCAAGGCAATAATTGGCTGCACGGGAATGCTGGTGCAGATTACTTCGATGGTGGTGAAGGTATTGATACTGTCAACTTTAATGAAAACTTTGCCATCACTGCGGACTTGAGTCAAGGTTATGCCACCTATATTAATGATGCTGGGGTCGAAGTTGTTGAAACTTTGATTAATATTGAACGCTTAGTTGGTACTGCTTTCGATGATACACTTATCGGTGATCAAGGCCATAATGTGCTGTGGGGTAATGCTGGTAATGATGTCCTTGATGGTCGTGGTGGTATTGATACTGCTTCCTTCTTTGGTTTACAAGCAGGAGTTACTGTTAACCTCAACCAGGAAACTGCCACTTTAGTTAATCAGGCGGGTGAATTAGAGGTTGACACCTTAGTAAATATCGAAAACCTTACGGGCACTAACTTTGATGATCAATTGACTGGTGATGCCGGTAACAATACCTTACGGGGTTTAGATGGAGATGATCTGCTCACTGGCGGTGCTGGTGCAGATATCTTCAGTTTCGGCTCTTCCAACCCAGGAGCAGGTGAATTTGCCTTTCGCTCTTCCAACCCAGGCATTGATACCATCACAGACTTTAATTCTACCCAAGGAGACAAAATTAGAGTGTTTGCTAAAGACTTTAGTAGCGGACTTACTATAGGTACATTAGATATCGACCAGTTTACCATCGGTTCCGCAGCTACTAGGGCAAGCGATCGCTTTATCTATAACGATACCACCGGTGCTTTATTCTTCGACTCTGATGGTACGGGAGTTTTGGCACAAGTTCAGTTGGCTCAACTCTCCGGTGGTGTTGCTCTCAGCAATAATGATATTTTCGTTGCCTAATGCCGCTTAGCTACCGGTAAGATCCCCGACTTCTTGAAGAAGTCGGGGATCTGGGGCTCTCCTGGGATGGGTTAAAATATTGCGTTTTGTAAAGAAAATACCAGACCAACTGCATAACTTCCAATTTCCAACCCTATTTATCTAATAGAAGTAAAAGTCGAAAACTAAAATTCTACTGTGAATATGACAGCAATAGGGTGCAGTCGGGAAATAGGCATGGTTGAGCTAAGTCGATATTGGACGATGTTTCAGCTTAACCTGAGCCGAAGTAAGTGGGAGAAGTCAGAGATTGCTGCCGCTAGGCAATTTTTGTTCTCCAGCAAAACTACTCCTTTGGGGAAAGCAGATGAGCAAGAAATTCAACATCAGTTATGGACTTGGTGCCATGCTAACGAACCTACCACTCGCTCCTATGCTGCTCTTAACCTCCGGTGCTACATTTCCCATGCAGCGAAGCAGACTGTGGATCGCTTGGTAAACAAAATTCCCACTAGTGATCAAGACATCTTAACTCAGGATTTGTATTCTTGTGTGCTCAATGATCAGGGGAAACTGCTGCAATTTATCCTTGAGGATGACAAGCAGCGCCTGAAATTTGCTGTAGATGAGAAGCAAAGACTGCTAGTTATTAATGATCAGGGTATGCAAGCTGTCAACCCACCCTTTAGTTTTAAAGTTTTAGCTACTTTTGAACCCCATCGCTCCCGGAGATTGAGTTTATGGAATTGGACTAGTCGCTTAGTTAATCAAGAGCCAGAGGTGAATCTCATTCTGCGGGAACATGGCTTTCATCGTGAATCCCTCTGGCGATTTCTGAGTAAAATTCAGCCTGTAGAACTGCGCTCTTTGGAGCAACAGTTTTCTACATTTTCTGCTCAAACAATTGAATATCATCTTCGGTTACTTACTATTTTACGCCAGGTACATCAGCAATATCGGCGTCAGCGCCTTAAAAGTAAAGCTCAGGAGCAACAGAAGCACAACAATAATCACTTATGGGAGATGATGCTAGTGAAAGTACAACAACAAGCAATACCAATTAGTTCAACTCAAGCCTTAAAGGATGAGTTGGGACAAATCAGAACTTTTATTGATCAGCATCGCCGGAGAATATATCAATCTCCCAATTGGGATTGGGAGCGCACCCTTATGGAAGTTATTCATGGTAATCACTTCAATGACTTAGAAGAGCTAGAAAAGCGGAGAATTGAAGAATTTTACTATCACATAGAGCAGGAATTTCAACCCTACTATCGACAAATGCGTCTTCAATTATTAGACTGTTCTTTAGAAACCACTATTCTCCAGCGCCTGACTTATTTACGCAACAGCAGCAGTCGTAAGCTGGTTGAGCAATCTACTCAATATCTACCAGCTTTATGGCATTTTTATGTTTCTGGACTGTCGATGAGGGAAATTGCAACTCATATCGGTAAACAACATGGGTATGAAGTTAGTCGGTTACTCAATTTAAAGGCTTTACTAGAAGATAGTCAAAGGCAGATGTTACTGCTGTTACATCATCTTTTTGCCGCTTGGGTTAAAGAACAAGCAGCGGCAGAACACCGGCAAATGTGGGAAGAGCAACCAGGGATTGCCATTCAACTACTAGATGAATCCATAGCGGATATCCGTGATATGTTTGCTCAAGCTCAAGCAGAGAAACATAATTGGCATCATGAGACTAATAGCCTAGTTGCTCAGCGTATCCGTCATTTTGTTATTGGAAATGGCTAATGGCTAATGGCTAATGGCTAATTGCTAATTGCTAATTGCTAATGGCTAATTGCTAATTGTTAATGGCTAATTGCTAATTG
>JAAHHL010000353.1 GCA_010672185.1 Caldora sp. SIO3E6
TGAGGCATTTGGGCTGTATACCTTGGGTTTATCCGATAAATTATCGCCCAAATGCTTATGCCCCTACATCAAATTTTGGAATAAGTAGGTTGGGTGTAGCGATAGCACAACCCAACTCCGGAGCACATTGTGTTGGGTTTCACTGCTTTCCACCCAACCTACATTTTTAGCTGTGTCACGCCAGTAGTTGCGTTGATAAGAGCAATGTCGAGATCTAAAATCTAAAACCTAAAATGTCTGTCACTCTCCAATTCCGACAACTTAGTGTTCCTCCTGGTCAGCGATTGCTGATCTATGATGTTGATTGGTCAGAATTTGAGCAAATTTTGGCAGAACTTGGTGACAAGCGCACTGCTAGAATTGCCTACAGCCAAAAAAAACTAGAAATCAGGATGCCATTACCTAAACATGAGCGAGAAAAATCTCTGATTGGCGATGTAGTCAAAATTTTATTAGAAGAATTAGAAATAGACTGCGAATGTTTTGGTTCAAGTACCTTCAAACGTCAAGAGATGGGTTACGGTATTGAACCCGATGAATGCTTCTACATCAAAAATCATCAATTAATGGTGGGTAAAGACCGCATTGATTTATCTGTTGACCCACCGCCGGATCTAGCTATTGAAGTGGATGTCACCTCCAAAACTCAGATTGATGCCTACGTCGGCTTAAAAGTTCCCGAACTCTGGATTTATGTTCGTGGCAAGTTAAAGATTTACACTTTACAATCTGGACAGTATCAGCCAGTTTCTTATAGTCCTACATTCCCAAGACTACAGATTTTAGAACTAGTCGCAGAAGTGCTCGCACAAAGTATCACAATTGGTAGAAGTCCTGCCTTACGAACTTTTCGCAAGACAATCCGCAATCTCATTACAAATACCTAAAACTGGGTGAGCGAAAAAAGGAGTGGGGAAACGAGTCAGTAGACACGGAGACGCGAGGACGCGGGGACGCGGGGACGGGTCGAATGGAAATCCCACACAAAATTTCGCTCACCCCTAAAACCTAAAACCTAAAACCTAAAACCTAAAACCTCATCTTAAGGTTTATCCGCAAGAATTAAAGCAAATTGTGTTGGTAAAGGAATTTGTTGAGGATTAGTAAATCCTACATCTGTTAGCCAAGATTGTACTTCATCTCCCAGGCGATCGCTTGCTCCGGGATCAAAGGCAATTTTTAAATATAAGTCCATCATTATATCAAGAAATTGCTGTTGAGAACTGCGACCAATTTGCATAAAGTCTTGGACAATGACTAATCCTCCCGGTATTAAAGCATTATAAGCTTTCTGAAATAGATAACGACACTCTGTTTCAGACTTAGTACAAACAACTCCAGAAATGAGCACTACATCATAATCAGTCTCTAGGTCAATCGTATTGAAATCCCCTTCAACTAGAGTAATTTGGTCTGTAAGGTTTTGTTCCTCTACTAAAGGGCCTGCGATCTCCAGGGGTTCTGGTTGCTCAACTATAAATGCCTGGAGTTGAGGGTTAGCTGCACATAAGGCTATGCTGTAACTTCCAGCACCACCTCCTAAATCCAGTAATTTTCTCTTGTCTTTAAGGTTGACATTTTCAACTAAATATGAACCTTGTCCCGCTGTTGCCCTACTATGCTGACCCTTCATGTAATCTGTCCAATAGGTATCAGCATCGACAAAACCAGTTTCAAACGGGAGTTGTGTTCTACCATCACGAATCAGTTGGTCTAGATTGCCCCAAGTGTACCAACAGTTAGTAATATGGATAATATGATCGCCTATATATTTAGGTTTGCCTAAGACCAAGAATTCAGATGTTTCTTCCGTATTTTGATATTGCCCTTTTTCCTGTTTGATTAAGCCTAAAATAACACAAGTTTCTAAGAAAGATTGGGTAAAACTGGGGTTGGTCTCCAGTTGCTGATAAATTTCTTGAGCCGGGAGAGATTGTCCTTCAAGTAAATTAAACAAGCCCAATTTCACACTTGCTCTTAATACCGCAGAATTCCAATAGTTAAAACTAATATCGTAGATATGATCACTCATTACACCTAAAACCTAGTATAAAAAAATTTATATTCTTCATTCGACCTTCTCCATTCGACCTTCTCCATTCGACCTTCCCTTGACAACGACGATTTTGCCTTAACTTGTCACCAATGCCTAACACCTAACCTTTATAAGCATAGATAAAAGTAGTTTGTCCAATATGTCGCCGTAAATTTTCCCGTTTCTCAAGATATTGCTTTATACTACCGTCTGCATTCATATTTCGCACCCGTTCTAATGCCTGTTCTAATTCTGCCTCCGTTGCCAAAGACCAAGTAGAGTCACCGTCTCGGTAAGCTTTATTTAATGGTCCTTCTGGCTCAAGATAATTGTTCCCTTGCAGTACCGCATCTACTGGTACAATTTGACCTCCTTCCTGAAAGCCTATTTCTGCTAACAGAGAAGTGATAGTTTCTAGGGGGGGAAAACGTTTGGCAACTCGCTGCATAGCCTGGGGTATTAAATCTGCCCACCAAAAACCATCAAAAAGCTGTTTCTGACTACAGCTATTCAATACCAATATTCCTTGAGGACGTAGAACTCGGTAAGCTTCCTGCATCATCTGAGCCAGCAGCAGAAATTTATCTGAATTATCTTCTTCCGAGACGAGATGATGAATAACTTGATTAGACATCATGCCATCAAAATAATTTTTCTCGTAGGGAAGATTCAAAAGATTTCCTTGAGTCAAATGAATATTGGCATCCCTGGTAAATTTCTGTTGTCCTTGCCTCAGCATTCCTTCATTAAATTCTAAGCCATATATAGTACCTACTTTGCTTTTTAGCACTTCGATATAGTTACCCGTACCACATCCCCCATCTAAAACAATTTGTTCTGATAGAGGACGAGGTGTAGAAGCAAAACAACCGAGCAAAATCTCGGTGCCAATAGGCACACGGGTTGTATCGTAGCTTTTTGAGGTTTCTTGATAGTTTTCAAATCCTAATTTGTTCATGCTGATAATAAATCTTTCACACTTTTGATAATTTTTTTATTTTCTTTCTTTGTTCTAGATGCAATTCTCAGAAACTCCCCTTCGAGTCCTATTTTATCAGAGCAGTTCCTTGTGTATATACCATGTTTGAGAAGTAATTTGTTAAAGCAATCAAAGGCAGTAGAACCTTCTGTTAGCTCAACCAGAACAAAATTACCTTGACTGGGGTAAACATTTAGTCCATCTATTTTGGATAATTTATTATTGAAAGTTTGTGTTATATCGATATATTTTACTCTGGCTTTTTCATACATTTTTTGAAAATCATCTTGAATATAAGTACGAAAAAAATATTCTGCTAATCCTGACAAATTCCAGAGATAGCCATTTTTGAGCAAATGATTGACTTTTGCTGTACTCATCACACCATAGCCTGCCCTAATTCCAGCAATACCAAAGTCTTTGGACATGCTTTTAATCACAATTAAATTATCAAATTCATTAATCAATTTCAACGTACTTTTTATTCTTTCATCTTTTTCTCTAGCAAAATGAATAAAACTTTCATCAACGATAACATTGTCTACATCTTTTAATTGCTTGATCAGATAGGCCATATCTTGAAATTTAAGATAACTGCCATCGGGATTATTGGGATTGATGATGACAACCGTATCTGGTCTTTCTTGTTTGACAAATTTGAGATATTTTTCGATATCTAAAGTAAAATTATTCTGTTTATCCAACTGATGATAAACTACTTTAATATGCTCTTTAGCAAATTCATAATATGATGAAAAAGTAGGAATATTGACAATTATTTTCTTCCTCACAAAATTATGGATAACAGCTTGGATGACTTCTATTGCGCCATTACCCAGAAAAATATTTTGCGGTGATATATCTAAATGTTTGGCAACTAATTGAGCAATAATAGCATTTTGGGATGGATAATATTGAATCAAATCTTGAAATTTATTTTGCTTCTTAAAGTCTTGTTGTAAGCATTTAAAGAATAATTTACTGGCATAAGGATTTGACAAAAAACAAGCATCCACTTTAATTTTGACATTGGGAAATTGATTAGCCAATGCCAAAATACTAGGAGAATGGGATCCGGCACTCTCTTTTTGCTTTTTTATCGCTTTGGCAACAATTCTTTGTTTGGTTTTCAAGGTGATCATGACTTTACTCCAATGTCTCCACTTAGAGATAAATTGCACTTAACCTTAATTTTACCTTAACTTTACTTAATTTTGCTTAATCTCAATTTATTTTTTTCTTAAACAACCAAAACAGCTGATTGGGATTATTATACTTTTCTTCATAAATCTTAATATTTCCCTGGGAGACAAGGTAAAAATTGGTGCCCAATAAAGCCAAGTAAAATTGAGGATCTCTGTAATGGGAGTGAAAGTGACTATGTTGAGCATCAGAAGCAGTAGACTTTAAGGGAGGATTCCCTTTAGAGTCAGTAATGCAACTCTCTCTTAAGAAGAAGTGACCGTTTGGTTTTAGCCATTGTGTAATACGATTAATAATGATTTCGACTTGGTCATCCTCTAAATACATAAATAACCAATTAATAAACACAAAATCAAACTGCTCTTTGGCAAAAGATAGGTTTATCGCATTCGCACATTGATAACTGATGTTACTAAACCCGGCATTAATTTCCTGATTTTTGCTAATAAAATTTTGATTAAAATCAACAGCAGTGACTGAATTAGCTTCGGAAGCAAAATAAGTTGTATAGCGTCCAATCCCTGCCCCGATTTCTAGGACATTATTTCCTGACAAATTAGGCAAGCAACTAATAATCTGTTGTTGTTCATAATGATGTAATTCTTCAGCTTCGGGATTCAGCATCATTCCCTGAATACTAGCTTGTTGTTGTTGCCAATATAATAGTGAATCAGATCTACTCATGGGTATCTCAATAAGTTGCTATACTCTCTCTTACAGCGCAGCGGCAATAATTTTTTGTTAGGCTATCTTAACTTTACTTACCTAATTTTGCTACTGGCTCATAGTATATAATCAAGTTATTTTTGTCAAGAGTGATAAAAAAAATCCTTTTTGGCACAAATATCCCAGGAATTACATGACAAATTTGGCGCGGTGGCAAGGAACGAGCGTCAGAGGTTTTAAACAAAATTAACCAATTATCAATTATCAATTATTAATTATCAATTATCAATTATCAATTATCCATTATCCATTATCCATTATCCATTTTGCACCATCCAAACCAGCATTCCCAGAATTTGCTCAACAGGTGGTAACGGATAATCGGTCAAGTCGATAGTAACTATCTTATCTTCTAGCTTGAGGAATCTCCATTGAGTACCATTACTAACGGAGCCATACACTGTAGCAATTGGACAATTTTTGGCAGCATTAAACCGTTGTCCTGCAACCATTTCAGCAATGCATTGTCCAAACCCAGTTTTCAAATCAGCTTTTTTTGCTTCTACAATCACGATGGCAGGTGCTTCAATTTCCAGCATTTCGGGAGAACGAGTTAAGAGGAAATCACATATTCCGTTGAGTCCAACAGTTTCATCAACCGTAAAATCTTCTCCAGAGAACAAACTTATTTGTCGATGTAAGATCCGCCGAACTTCCAGCAGAATGGGATAAATAATGCCTTCTGAACGAGCTTTTTCACTGGCTAAAGCTGTAAGTGGAATACTCTCTTCGAGAAATGCTGTCAGCGCAGCAGATGGCACAATAGGTTCAGTAGGAGGAAGAAATCGTCCGCCTTCGATGGTTTTAAGGTCGAAAGCTTCTTTGGCTTTGCCAATGCTGGTAAACTGACTGTAAGGCATAATTAGTATCCTTAAATTTTAGATTTAATAAATTAAGACTAAGTCTTTTAACCAAAAATAAACAACAATTAATCATCTACAACTTTCGTGTTAGACCATTTATCATGCCATCCACGGGGATGTTTTGAGCCGAGCAAAGAGAAGGCTTCAAAGGGAATAAATCGAATTATGGTTCTTCTAAGAATCATGTGCAAACTGGGTTTTTCACCCTGGTTATTCACTACTTTAGTTTTGGTGATAAACTTGGCAGGAGTTTTACTCCAGATTGCTTCCGAGACTAGATAATAAACAAACAGGATACAGTAAGCAATCAATTGTTCAATTGACTCTTGTTGTGGTGTCGCTGCATTCTGTTCTGTTTCCAACATTGTTGGGTCAAAAATAGCCCAGACAAAAATTACGACAATGCCTAAAATCATACAAAATATTAGGTAAATTATGATATCCAAGATGTGGTTTAAAAACCTTTTGCTTTGTGTAGTAGGCTTGATAGCTGGTTGAGTTGCTGAGGAAAAATCCTCTTGAGTAGACTCACGCTTAACTTCGGTTAGATTGGGTGAGTCTTTCGGTTGAGATGATTTGGGTTTTTTGATTTTCTGGGTAGAGATTAGACCTGCAGTTAAATCTTGAGTTTCATCCTGAGTTAAGGTTGGCGGTATATTGGCATCAGTAGCAGTAGAAGTTGAACTACTAGGAGTTGCCAATTCAACTTCCTGACTCCAATCAGGAATATCTTCACCAATTTGTTTACCATAAATCTTGAGCTGCTCAATTGACTCAATTTCTAATTTGATTAATCCTTGACGAATGACCCTGACAAAATCTGATGCTGGAACCTGTTCAGATTCTAGCATTATTTGCAGGCAATTATTCTCTCGACCTACCTTGGCTTGAATGCCTTGGCGTTGTAAAGAATGGTTGAGTAGAATCGCAATCGCTTGAGGATTGCCTTGCTTAGCTAGTTTTTTGACCTTTGCTGAATTCATAAGTAATAAAATACCTGCTGATGTTAAAAAACAAGAAAGTCTAACAATACTATCACCGGTAATTATAGCTCTGCTATTATCTACTAATTCAATGTTTGGGTTCTGATTACTGTTAATTTTGATTAATCACTCAATCTACTATTATACTGAACACTGATTGCTAAATATTTGAGCAACTCCCTTTCTGGCAATTAAGACAATTCTTAATAAAACAATAGATAGCAACAAACCGGTAGCATTCTTGCTGAGAAACAACCAAGA
>JAAHHL010000354.1 GCA_010672185.1 Caldora sp. SIO3E6
TAAAGGGTGGTGCATTTTGTCAACTCCCATATATGGTGTTTGGGGGCTAAAAAAGACCCTATATATGGAAATACCCAAGGGTTAAGGAAAATTGTATTCTTCTTCCTCTGCTCCTCTGCTCCTCTGCTCCTCCGCTCCTCCGCTCCTCCGCTCCTCCGCTCCCTTGACAACGGCATTTTTGCCTTAAGTTGACACCAATGACCGACGTGCGCCCTCCACCGACGTGCGCCCTCCACCGGATTGGGTATAAGAACCCCGACTTCTTGAAGGAAGTCGGGGTTCTGAAAATCGGGGATCTAAAAGTTGGGGATTTGAACAGTCTTACTGCATAAATCTTCTTTTTCTGCCCAAGATGTCATAGCGAGCAAGGAGGTTAAATAAAAACATGTTCAACTTCAGACAGCAGGCCAAGCCTTGTCAAATTTGGGGAGATCTTTGACTATGATACAAAATCCTATACAAAACAACCATCACAAAGAACCGATAATTATAAGGTTTTCCAGCTTTCTCAACTTTAGTGGAGATAGCTATAACAAAGTTTGGCACTCTGACTTGCAATTACGGCGGAATATGCAACGGCTGGTTGAGTCTACCTCAGAAAAATCACAAGAGTCTTGGGCTAGGTACTTCTTAGGAGTTTCCCGAGGAGAAATAGAGCAGAGCAATTTTGGTGGTAAAGAGCAGGCTCAAAAACATTTGTTTGCTTACCTGCAGAAGGTTTGTAACTCCGTTGCCATCCGTCTTTATGAAAAGTATCATGGTTCTCCCACTCTCTGGCGGCAGTATCAGTTGAGGGATTATTTCCAGATAGCTAGTCTGTTTACCCATAATCCTCCAGAATTACTCAAAAACTTTCGCTTAGAGCTACCTTCTTCCATACAAGCTTATGCCAGGGAAAGAATTCAAGGCAAAGTCGAAGGAGAAATTCGCCAACAAAACCAACACCTCAATCGACTGAAGTATTCAGATTGGGGACTACTACGGAATGTTGAGCAACGAGAACTCGAAAGAGCTCTTCAGAGTAGACGGACTTCGGCAAGTGTAGAGCATCATATCATGGTTTGGCAATGCTTTAAGGAAATTTATGTCTCTCCTACCAGTCAAGGTAATCGCCGTTTACATGACCCAACGATGGCTCTTTTGCAAGATATCGCAGATTGCAGCAATCAGAGATGTTATTTACTATCCTACCCAGCTGCCGTAGTTGAGGCTAATAATATCAAGGACATGCTCAAAACTTGTGCTCAAGCATTGCGAGACTGGCATACTATTCACTTTGACTATCCTGATACCAAGATGCCAGATTTCAGCACTAGCGCTCACTGGGATTTAGTTTCACAACATATTGCAGTTGACGATGCAACTGATGCCTTAGCAGAACTAGCGGAAACGGAACAGTGGCAGTGGATTAATTCTGTTCTCACAGCAGCCTTGACTCAGTTACCTAGCTACGAACAAACCTTACTGAAGTTATACAAGCAAGGTTTAGGCTTAACTGGAACACAAATAGGACTGATCTTTGGTGTGAAGCAGTTTAAAATCTCTCGTCAGTTACAATACAGCAGGCGCAAGTTATTGAAAGACTTAGTTCAAGAGTGTCAGGAGCACTTCCAGATTCAGCCCCGAAATGAGGAAGTCAAGCAACTCGATAGCCCACTCAAATCCTGGTTAAACCAATACTGTCGAGCTTGCTTATCTAATATTTTAGAGCCAGTTGTGCTGGGGATAACCGCCGATGACCGAGAGATGTTGCGACAACACTATCGTTTAGGTTTAACCGAAAAAGAAATTGCTCTTAACTTGCAAGTTAGGGCTACTGAAGTCGCAAGACAAATTGCTGCAGTCAGGCAACAGCTTCAGGAACAATTCACCACCGCAGTTGAGAAACAACTAGAGCTTGAAGCTAATGCTTTAAGTCATTACCCCCAACCAATCGCCACTTTTGTTGAGAACTGGCTACCAAGTTACCCATTTGCACTGTAAGGAAGAAAGACAATGATACTTGAAGAATTAATCGACGCTTACCCAGAGCAATTGTGGCTAGAGTTTTCAGCAGAAGAGCGAGAAGAGGCATGGCTACAAACTCAGCCATACTCTAATAATACAGCTCGTAGACAAGCTTATCTCAATCTCCTCTGCATCCAACAGCTTTTGCCTTATTGGGAAAACGAACCTGACTTACAGGATTTACCTTTCACCCTACCACTCAATGATCTGACCATTGGTACCCAGACTAAACTAAGCAGTGTTTGGGAGTTTATTAATGGTACAGCTATTACTATAGGTGAGACCAGAATCGTCATTGTTCCCGAAGAAATCAACGAAACTAGTCAATTATCAGTTCCTCAAGAATTGGTAGATATACCAGAGTGGGCAGCAGACTATTATTTAGCGGTACGAGTTGAGCCAGAAAACTGCTGGTTGAACATCCGTGGCTATGCTACCCATCACCAACTAAAAACAGAGGGAACATATCAATCTCTGAACCGTACCTATGCTCTAGATGGGGAGGATTTAACCGAGGATTTGAATATTATGTTGACTGCTATGTCATTTTGCTCCTCTGAAAAAGTTGAACTACCATTTTTACCATCCCTATCTTCAGCAACAGCAGCAGAACTGATAGAAACCTTAGGTCAACCTTCTAGCTACTCTCCTCGCCTGAATGTTTCTTTCGAGCAGTGGGCAGCATTGTTAGTTAATCATGAGTGGAGAAAAGCGCTGTATAAAAGAATACGTTTACCGGTATTTTCTTCTAGACTACCTCCTTTGCATCAATGGTTTGATGTTGAGCGAGTGCAAACTGCTTTAAATACCGCCGGTTGGCAGAGATATGGCGAAGTTTTTGATACAGCGAAAGAAGCAGCTTTAGCCCTTCGGTTCCGGGGTTCTCTTCCAGAACAAAGCATTAAGTGGGTTAAATGTTTCCAAACTCAAAGTCAACCCTTAATCTATCCACCTGTTTTAATCCTAGAGTTGGTTAAAAGATTTGACGGCACAGTTTGGATTTTGCCCCAAGTGCGTCCCGTCGGCTTCATCGAACGTCAGCGCTGTTTACCAGCAGACTTAAAGCTAACTGCTTTCGATGATCAAGGAGAACCTTTTGTTCAACTGCAAGCGAAACAAGCCAGTAACCTCATTCAAGCCGAACAGCCTTTTTCTAACTCTTTGGGAACAACATTTACTCTAGAAATTAGCTGGAATGGCACTGTTGTTACAGAGACTTTATCCATTTAATTCTCTTCAGGAGAGGCAACAGGTATAGCGCCAGACAACAGTGTGAGTAGGTTTGGTGGATTTAGAAATGTCCTAACCTAAACATGTAGAGACGTGCCAACAGCCCTACGGGCATCCTTTGGCAGGCACGTCTCTACAATGTAGAACTATCTACGGAGTTATTGTGATGAGCAAGCTAGTCAAACTATCCTTAGAAGCTAAACCATTAGACCCTGGTTATCAAGTTGAATTACTGGCAATTAAGGAAGAAAGTCAACAAACAAGGAATTTAGTTGAGGGAGTAGTTGGTGAATTAGCATCAGTAGATGCAATTTATCAAAAATATCAAAGCTGGAGTAACCAATACAGTCAGCTGGGTTTAGCTTGGCGGGGTTTTAGGTTTCGCGAAGATGTAATATTACCCAAAGAGATTTCTGTAGCAACTTTTGAAGAGCTATGTGAAGAAATCAAACAAGATATCAATGATTGGTTAAACACTCCTGGTTTTCGTCAAATCGCCAATACCATTAGGAACCACCTGCAACCTTCTGAGCAAATTCGCTTTATTATTAAAACAACAGACCACAAGCTTTGGCAGTTACCTTGGTCAGCTTGGGATTTTTTTGAAGATTTTCCTTATGCGGAAGTCGTTCGTAGTCCTTCAGAGGCTTATAGTCAAGAAGAAAGTATCAATGCTACTGCCAGAAAAAAGGTAAAAATCCTCGCGGTTTTTGGCGATAAGACCGGCATAGATTATCAACAAGACCAGGATAGTATTAAGCTTTTGCGCTCTGCTGATGCTGAACCCCAAATGGCTCAAGAACCCTCTCAACAAAAATTGCGTAATCTTCTCCGCTATCACTCTTGGGATATCCTTTTTTTTGCTGGCCATAGCGACAGTCAGGCAGATAAGCAAACTGGTAGAATGTACTTGGGTGAAGGAGAAAGCATAACACCAAGCGAATTAAAAGCTAGCCTAAAAACAGCAGTTGACAATGGTTTAAAGATTGCTATTCTTAACTCCTGCGATGGTCTTGGTTTAGCACGTCAGCTAGTCACTGAATCTCAGATTCCTTTGGTTATTGCCATGCGGGAGCCAGTTCCTAACCAAGTGGCTCAAGCTTTTCTCAACTCTTTTCTTCTTGAATACGCCTACAAAAAAGTACCCTTGTATGTTGCTGTGCGAAAAGCCAGAGAAAGTATTGAAGAACAGTTTAAAGAACAATTTCCTGGTATCAATTGGTTGCCGATAATTTACCAAAATCCTGCAATACGACCTCCTCTGTGGCGGGAATTACATCGTAAGGTATCCCTAAAGCAAGTAAGTACTTTCAGTTTAGCTTGTACTTCCTTGGTAATTATTTTGCGTTTTTTGGGGTTACTACAACCAGTAGAACTGTGGGCTTTTGATTTCCTCATGCGAATGCGCCCTTCAGTTATGCAACTACTCCCTTCAGCGCTTAGGGAAAATATGGATGAGCGTTTGTTGATTGTGGGAGTTACGGAAAAGGATATTCAAGAAGAGGGCAATTTCCCCATCAGCGATCGCACTTTAGCACAAGTTATGCAAAACTTGGAAAAATACAGCCCACGAGCTATTGGTTTAGATATTTATAGAGATCTACCAATTAGAGAAGGAGAAGGCAGAGAGGAGTTACTAAAATATTTGCGAGCAAGCGATCGCGTTATTGCTGTTTGCGGACTTCAACAACCAGAATCTGAGAATTCTGCTAATGTTGGCACTCCACCTCCTCCAGAACTATCGGAAGAGAGGTTAGGATTTAGCAATTTACCAGAGGACAAAGATGGTTTTATTCGTCTCCAGTCTCTCTTCATGGAACCTGATGAAGGTGACCCTTGTAACACACCCTTTTCTTTGAGTTATCAGTTAGCTAGCAAGTATTTGCAACAAGAGCAGGGATTAGAGTTAACTCCCCAAGAAGGAGACAATTATTTTCGCTTGACGGAGAATAGCCCCTCTTTTAAGCTATTGCAACCTCATACAGGTGGTTATCAAAAGTTAGATGAAGAAGAGCTAGGTGGGTTTCAAACTTTACTCAACTATCGTGCTTCTCCAAAAATTGCAGAGCAAGTATCTTTAGGTGAAGTGTTAGAAGGTAACCTTGATCCTAACTTAGTTGCGAATCGTGTTGTTCTAATTGGTTACACAGCCGAGAGTGTTAGCGATATTCACCACACTACTATCTCTCACAACATGCCAGGGGTAATCATTCATGGCCATATGGTTAGTCAAATGCTCAGTGCTGTTCTTGATAATCGACCCTTGATTTGGACTTTCCTTTGGTGGGGAGACTTTCTGGTTGTCTTGGTCTGTTCTTTTGCTGGAGGTTTACTAGTTTGGCAATTCCAGAAACCATTATCCTTGTTCTTTGCAGAAAGTCTTTTACTTATTATCATAATACCAGTTGGATGTCTGCTGATGATTATTATCAATGGCGGTTGGATGCCTCTTATACCCTCAATGGTTGTTTTAATAGTAACCGTTGTGAGTTTGTTAGTCTACATTATTTACCCTAGCCTACGAAAAACTAGACAGGTATCAAAATAAGCTGCAATTGATGTGGTGTAAAGTGCCAATCAATCTTTCATTCTTCCCTACAACCTACACCCCAGACCCTGCCTACTTTTTAACTAACTTGTCACCCCTTCAGGTTTTAGGTATTAGGTGCAACTATTAACCTCAGTAATCATGATTAAACTTCTACTTCACAAAACAACCCTTACTTCAGCATTAGTATTAGTTCTCGTTAGTTTATTTAGCTATCCTCAACCAGTACAACCTATCCCAATTGACTCTTCAATTATGGTTGCCCAAGGAAATAAGCAAACTAACTTCAGACCCCGCAATAGAGGTAGGCGGGGCAGACGAAGATCTGGTGCTATAAGAACTGCAAACATTTGCCAAGTAGATAGTTCGCTGCGGTTAACTGCTTTAGTACCGAAGGCGACAACAAAAGATTCACGGGAACCCTGGACTGATGAGGAAGAACCCATCTTGAGCGGTACATTAGAGTCTCACCCCACTTTTAGGTTCTATATTCCCAACTATGAAGCTCAACCTCTCACCGCTAAATTGACTATACAGGATGAGAACCAAGGAGAAGAAATACACAAAGTAGAAGTTGAGCTAACCAACACACCAGGAATCATCAGCATTAAAATTAAGGGAGAAAAGGGACTAGAGGCAGGCAAAATTTATTATTGGCAATTTCAAGTCATTTGCGATCGAAATGATTCTAATAAAAACCCCCGTGTAGAAGGTTGGATTGAAAGAGATAGTTTGGCTGCCCTCACTCATGAAGAGCAGCAAACCTTGGAAGATGGAACCCCTCAGGAGAAGCTAGATATCTATTTTGAGCATAAGATCTGGCATGAGGCTCTTGAGTTACTGATTGAGGAGCGTCACCAGAACCCTGACAATCTCAGTACTTATTGGAAGGGTATGATGTACCAAGAGGAGGATGATATCTTGAGAGAAGTTGCTGAGGAAATGATTGTTGATTGTTGCTCAGTTTCTATTGCAGAAGAGGAGAATCCTGCGGGGAGTTGAGGGAGCTGAGGAAGCTGGGGGAGATAGAAGTCTGGTATCTTCGAGAGTCGAGGTACATCTCCCATTCCCCATTCCCCATTCCCTATTCCCTATTCCCAAACTTGCTCTGCTGCTCTAACTCAAGATTTGCTACCAGCTACTGCTAACTCTTATAGAATGGCTAAAGTAGGAACCCTGACAGTAACGACTATCGTGTTAGCGATCGCTCTAACAGGCAGCAATAATGTCTTCAGTTTAGTTACTTTCTCTTGGTCAGCTTT
>JAAHHL010000355.1 GCA_010672185.1 Caldora sp. SIO3E6
TAGCGAGATTTCTGCTACTGCTGGTACTGCTCCCGGTGGGGGAAATGGGGGTAATATTACGATTCATGCTCCTTTTATTGTGGCAGTTCCTCATGAAGATAGCGACATTACCGCTAATGCTTTTACTGGCAATGGGGGTAGGATTACCATTTTCAGCCAAGCTATTTTTGGACTAGAGTTTCGCCCCAGTTTAACTCCCCTGAGCGATATTACTGTTAGTTCTCAATTCGGACTTGATGGTACTGTGGAATTGAATACCCTAGGCATTGATCCGAGTCTGGGATTTATCAACTTATCAATGGAAGCAGTAGAACCAGAAGTTAAGGATATTTGCCGAGGGAATGAGGGACAGCCAAGAGTAGAATTGTACGATATTGGGCGAGCTGGCATACCCCCGACACCCCATGATTCATTTGAACCCAATTTTATTGAGTCAGAGTCTCCGCTATCAGAAGTTGATGCATTGAGTCCCGTACCTTATAAGTGTAATGGATAATGGATAATGGATAATTGATAATTGATAATGGATAATGGATAATTAATAATTAATAATGGATAATGGATAATTAATAATGGGAAATCTCTGGGTAACCTTGGGGGGTACAAGTGCCCAAAACTAGGATAAATGCTTCATTCCTTGTTGCTGGTTACTTATTCAGCAAGCCCTAGGTTATCGATAGGGCGGGTTTTGTATCAAAGTTATCGTTGATGTCCCTATCATATCCCTAAACCCGCCCCTACAAAAACTTACAGAATTTAATCGACAGGGCGGGTTTTGTATCAAAGTTATCGTTGATGTCCCTATCATATCCCTAAACCCGCCCCTACAAAAACTTACAGAATTTATCCGACCTTCCCCATTCCCCATTCTCCATTCTCCATTCTCCATTCTCCATTCCCCATTCCCCATTCCCCATTCCCCAGAACCCCGACTTCTTCAAGAAGTCGGGGTTCTCTAAAGCTGTCCCCAAGTGCATAAATGATATCCAAATTATCCAAGAATAAAGTAAGTGGCAATTTAAACATTAAAAATACACGATGCCTCTTCGATATTCTTCTTACTCCTGGGGTCTAGTTGTTTTACTTAACAGTATCATCCCAACTCCTGTAACTGCCCAAACTCTGAATATTGCTCAAGTTACTAATAGTCCAACGGTTCCCTTACCTCCCTCTCCCTCATCAACTCCTCTGCCAACTCCTGATGTACCACCTGCACCATCGGAGGAACTATTAGAAACTCCTTCACTCCCCGAAGGATTGCCTCAGGTTGGTATTACTGGTAGCATAATTGTGGAAAAGTTTGAGTTTACAGGTAATACAGTATTCAGTTCCGAGGAATTAGCTGAGGCGATTAAGCTTTGTATTTCTGAAGACACAAGGCAAGAGGATTTAACCCTTCCCAATAATTGCCACCAAGTGCCCCTTTCCTCTATTGCTAACCAACGTCTATCTTTGGCTCAGTTAAATCAAATTACTCATCAGATAGTTAACTTGTATGCTCAACAGGGATACAGCACTTCTGGTGCCAGGATTGTACAACCCAGAGAGTTGCCACCAGAAGCACCAATAGTGGTTACAATTGAAGTTATTGAAGGCCAATTAAAGCAGGGAGGTATTGAAGTAAATTCCGTTGGTTCCGGGCGTTTAGATCCCGATTATGTGCGATCGCGTTTAGGTGTTAGTGAATTAGAACCATTAAATGTAGATCGCTTGCAAGAAGCTCTCATAAAACTTTCCCTTGACCCCCTGATTGATAATCTCTCTGGTACTCTAGTTGAGGGTTCCAATCTGGGAGAGAACTTACTACAGGTTGAGTATAAAGAAGCTAATTCCTTCAAACCTCAATTTACCATTAATAACGGTCGCTCTCCTAGTGTGGGCACAATTCAAGGAGAAGCAGTACTGACAGAAGCTAATCTATTAGGTAATGGGGATAGTTTGAGTATCGGCTACTCCAAGTCGGAAAGTAGTAGTACCTGGAATGCTAACTACAACTTTCCCCTTAATGCCAACTACGGTACTCTGGGTTTTAATTACGGCAAAACTGAAAGCGGTATCATCGAGTCTCCCTTTGAGGATATTGATAAAGATGGTTCTAGCCCAGATATTACCTCGGCTTCCAACTACTACGAATTGACTCTAAGGCAACCAATAATCCGCAGAATTAGCGGCTTGGATACTCAGGAATCAGAAAACACACTAACCTTTGAGGAATTTGCTCTTGGTTTAACCGCTTCTTGGCGAGAAAGTCAGTCTTTTCTCTTGGATATTCCCTTTCCCCTGGCTCCCGGCGCAGATAAAGATGGTCGTACCCGCATTTTTGCCTTAAGATTGTTTCAGGATTGGAAACAGGAAAACTCTAGAGAAGTTATCGCCTTTCGTTCTCAATTGAACTTTGGTCTGAATGCTTTTAACTCCACCTTCAATCAGCCAATTCCCGGGGTTAATGAATTTGTTCCCGATAGCCGCTTTATTTCCTGGCAGTGGCAGGGACAGTGGGTACGCTTCCTCGCTGAAGATACCTTGTTTTTGGTTCGTAGCTATGTACAACTGGCAAATCGGGGATTAGTACCAACCGAGCAATTTGCTATGGGTGGTTTCGATACGGTAAGGGGTTACCGCCAAGACAGTTTAGTGAGCGATAACGGGATCTTTGCCTCGGCAGAATTTAAATTGCCAATTTTACGGACTTTGGAAGGGCAAGGAGTCTTACAATTGGTCCCCTTTGTCGATTTTGCCACAGGTTGGAATACTGGGGGAAAAGCTCCCAACTCGAACACCTTGGCAGCAGTTGGCATGGGATTACAGTTGCGACTAGGGAACGATTTTACTGCTCGTTTTGATTGGGGACTCCCCTTAATCTCGGTGAATTCTACTAGTGAGAACGAAACATGGCAAGAAAACGGTCTCTATTTTACGGTGCAATACAATCCTTTTTGAGAAATAAGGCAGAAGGCAGGAGGCAGGAGGCAGGAGGCAGGAGGCAGGAGGCAGGAGGCAGTCCCGATGAAAAAATTTTTTCACCACCATGTATGAAAGTCCCTTTCTCCATGTCTCCGCGTCCCCGCGTCCCCGCGTCTACTTTCAAATCAGGAAGTGGTGTTTCTTTTAAGGTAGTTATTGGGTTTTTATTGGCTATCGTTTTGACTACAGGGATATTACCGGCTTTTTCCAAAACCCCTGTAGTTAGCTCTATTAGTAGAGAAAAGCTAGAGCAAATTCAAACATTGCAACAATCAGGGCGTTACTATCAGGCTTGTGTAGACTTAGTCAGAGCCCTAGAATTTGACCTGGCAATTTGTCAAAATCAGGATTTGACTGAAGAGTTTGACAGCATAGTTAAAAAGATTGAGCAACAACCAAACCCCGTGGAAATTATGGGCATTTTCGGTAATATTTTACGGGGAATTGGTCAGTTAAAACTATCACAGCAATTCTTAGAGCGGGGTTTAGATTTCTTAGAGCAGGGTTTAGAGATAGCTCAATCTCCTCAAACCGAAGCTAAACTCTCACTAAGTCTGGGTAATACCTTGAGAGCTTTGGGCAACCGAGAGCAAGAGCGACAGGCAGCTTCTCTTGATGATTACCTACCTTGGCGCTGTGTGAATCCATCTCAAGTAGAGGAAATACCATCAAACGCTACCAGATTATATAAGGAAGCAAGTGATAATTATGAGGAAGCGATCGCTAACCTTCCCTCTTCCACCACTACTAGTATTCAAGCACAGCTCAATCGCCTCAGTCTAGCGTTGGAAATGGGTGACAGTGCCGTAGCCCAAAATCTAATTAAAGAACAGATAAATCTTGCTAATTTACCTAACAATCAGACTAAAATATACGCCCAAATTAACTTAGCCAAAAGTCTAGCTTGCTGGAATGGTCGTTCTTCAAAGGAGGAAGTTGCTTGGGAATATATCCAGAACCTATTAAAAATGGCTGTTCAAGAAGCCGAAGAACTGCAAGATAAGCGTACCATATCTTATGCCTTGGGTAATTGGGCTGGCTTTTACGAATATTGTGCTTGGCTAGATCAAAAGTCTCAACCACCAACTGCTAACGAATGGAGTAAAAAAGCTATAAAGCTAACTAAAGAAGCTCTCTGGAATGCCCAGCTAAGGGGAGCAGCAGATATTGCCTATCAGTGGCAGTGGCAGTTAGGGCGTCTATCAGAAGTAGAGCGAAATCAACAAGATGCGATCGCATATTACAGAGCAGCTATCGAAAGTCTTAAATCCATTCGCCATGATTTACTCACCATCGACTCCGATGTTCAGTTCTCCTTTCGAGATAATGTAGAACCTGTCTACAGAGAGTTAGTGGATTTACTTTTGAGAGAATCCAGCCCAAAGGCTCTTAGGCAAGCAATTCAGCTAATTGATGCTCTTCAACTAGCTGAATTAGAAAATTTCCTCCGATGCGACCTTTCCCAGTTAGCACAAAATAAGCCAGAACTGAACCAAAAGCAAGTGGCATTTATTTATCCGATCATTCTCCAAGATAGATTAGAAGTCATCTTTAAGTTACCAGGGCAATCTCTAGAAAGTTATAAAAATAATGAGAAGAGCAATCGGGCTACGGTGGAAAAGACAGTAAAAGAACTACGACAAGCTCTACCGAGGAAAGATTCTAGCACTATCATAGAAAAAGCTCAACAGCTCTATCAATGGTTGCTCAAACCCCTAGAGGAAGAACTGGAAAAGAATCCAGAAGTTGAAACCTTAGTATTTGTGCTAGATGGCAACCTGCGGAATATCCCGATGGCGGTTTTATATGACGAAGCAGCAGACGAGTATCTCCTAGAAAAAAACTATGCCTTGGCAGTCTTTCCTGGCTTGCAGTTTTTCGACTTTGAACCTTCCCAAGAAAAATCAAAAGTCTTGGCAGCTGGTATTAGTGAGCCTCGTCAAGTTGAAGATCGCACCTTCGCGCCACTTCAAGTAGACGCTGAAATCCAGCACATTGCTCAAGTTTTACCCACTCAGCAGCTGTTAAATTCAGAATTCACTTCAACAAACCTGGAAAAGGAAGTTAACTCCGATACCTTTTCTGTAGTCCACCTGGCAACTCACGGTAATTTCAGTTCTGATCCGGAAGATACATTTATCCTGGCTTATGATGAGCTTCTCAGAGCTGAGGATTTGAATAACTTACTTAGAGGTAGCAAAAGTTCTGAAGCAATAGAATTAATGGTTCTGAGTGCTTGTAAAACCGCAGAGGGAGACAAGCGAGCAACTTTAGGATTAGCTGGATTAGCAGTAAGAGCCGGAACTCGCAGTACCTTGGCTACTCTCTGGCAAGTAGATGATGATTCTACAGTGAAACTTATGGAACAATTCTACAACCAATTAAGTGAGCCAGGAGTCACGAAAGCCGAAGCACTTCATCGTGCTCAGCAAGCTCTTTTAAAGGATCAACACTATCAAAATCCTTCTTCTTGGGCTCCCTATATTTTGGTTGGTAATTGGCGCTGAAGGAATAATGGATAATGGATAATGGATAATTGATAATTGATAATTGATAATTGATAATGAGTAAGGTTCAAGTGCGATCGCAGGGAAATAATTGGTACATTATTAAGACATAATACCAAATCCGGTTACAATAGAGCCGTTTTGAGCAAACAGTGAAATTCCTGTAGGGACGTTTCATGAAACGTCTCTACAATGTGGGCATAGCGGGTATATCGATACCGGATTTGGTATAAGTCCTTAATATAAGTATCAAGAATAATCATTCCTTCTCCATATCCCATTCATCAGCAGGGAGTCCTGACTCTTCAGGAGTTCCATAAAAAGCAAAAGGCTCTGTACCAGCCAAAGTTGGCTTGCATTTTGCCTTAATTTCAGTATCTTGAACAAGCTCAATAAGTTTATCTTTGATAACTTCATTGAGAATTTCTGAAGCCAGATCTTCTACAGATATATGTTTAAAAGCTGCAGCCTTAATCAAAATCTGTTGAGCTTCCTCGCTAAGATGAATATTTGTACTGATCATGGGTAGCACTTCCAAGTTACATAATTTTAGCTCTATGCCCTATATTCATAATTGTAAGTTATAGCAACCGCCAGGGAGGTTAGGACAACACCAAACGCTGAAACCTTGACCTGTCAATCTCTTCCCTTCTGCCTTCTGCCCTCTGCCCTCTGCCTTTTGCTATAGTTTGACACTCAACAAAGCCAACAAATACAAAAAAACAGAGGATTGGGTTGATTAATCTTCTGAGGGCACTAATTCTGAGTTAACAAAGGGTTCTTGGGCAAACTCTGCTAAGCCTAAAGATTCCAAAAGCTTAACCCAAGCATCCTTGAGTTTCTCATCTTCTGGATTAGCAGCATAAAGTTCAGCCAAGTTATTAATTGCATCGTACCAAATACCATGTTCCTTGTAAGCAATATACTCCTGACTCGGTAAAGACTCTAACTGACTCTGAAGTTCCGGGGTTATCGACTTCCGTTGTACCCAACCATTGAATCCCACATCAGGTTCACCAGTTTGGTTGAGTTTACAGTCAAGCTGGAGATACCAACGATAGTTTTCTCCAGATTTGAGAGCATATTCTGGCTTGGAGGGGATTTTGATTTTGATAATTCCTGGTCTTTGAGTTAGCTTGAGGGAAGTTTTGTAAATAGTTTGCCGCTCTCTGCCATCAAGGAGCAAAAATTCTATTTGGCGGATATCTTCTGGGGAGTAGGGAATATAAAACCAAAAAGTAGGATATTCCGAAAGGGTAAAATCACTCTTGTTATTAGCATGTAAAGCTGCTAAAGGTTTCTGAATCTTGGTTTTACAAGTAGTTCCAGGACGTGTGGTTCCAGGCTGCGAAGGAGCTTGAGGTGTGCCTGTATCTGGTGGTGTTGGCAGATCAGAATTAGCTTGTTTGCTAAGTTGTGTTAGTCCTACTAGGGGATTACTAATTAGGCTCACTAAGGAGACGCTAAAAGCGAATATAAGTTTAATTTTCATTGGTTGTTGGTTGTTGGTTGTTGGTTGTTGGTTGTTGGTTGTTGGTTGTTGGTTGTTGGTTGTTGGTGAG
>JAAHHL010000356.1 GCA_010672185.1 Caldora sp. SIO3E6
TGGTAGCAGTTAAGAGGCAAGGGATCATCAGAACACCGAACCAACCTACATAGAGGCGGTTGTTGGTGGAGGTGACCCAGTTGCAGAACTGCTGCCAAACAGAAGCGCTTTCGCGTTGCTGAAGGGTAGTAGTCATGTTAGGTATGATTGCTAGGTATGATGAATTTTCGAGGTTCGGCAGACGTGTTGTTCGTCTGTATGTAAATACATTAACTGAATTCTCAAGAAATGTAAAGTTTTTTAAACAAATTTTTTATTTCCTTAATATTTCGACTGGGATTTTGAAGGCAGAAGGCAGGAGGCAGGAGGCAGAAGGCAGGAGGCAGAAGGCAGAAGGCAGGAGGCAGGAGGCAGAAGGCAGGAGGGAATAAGGAAACTCCAAGAGAGAAATCACCCAATTTGTGGACTTGTTTTACTTCCCCAGCTTCCTCAGCTCCCTCAGCTCCCTCAGCTCCCCCAGCTCCCTCAGCTCCCCTTAACCCGGTGGCCATTGCAGCTGCCGTTCCCCTAGTACATGCAAATGCAGATGGTAAACGGTTTGACCCCCATCAGCGCCATTGTTAATGACTACCCGATAGCCATTGCTCAAACCGACTTGTTCGGCAACTTGCTTGGCAGTTAATAATAGGTGTCCGAGTAAAGCCTGGTCTTCTGGCTCCGCAGCGGATATTTGGGGAATAGGTTTTTTGGGAATTACCAGGAAGTGAACTGGTGCTTGGGCATTAATATCCTTGAAGGCAAGGGCTAAATCGTCTTCATAGATAATGTCAGCAGGTATTTCCCGGCGAATAATCTTGCTAAAAATGGTGTCGCTCATCGCTAATTCAGATTTTGTCTTGGTTGTAGATTGATTTACCCATAATTTACGATACAGCAGCTTGCGGTGATTAACATCACACAAGCAATTGAGTCAAGTCACAATCATTTTTTGCAACAATTCGTTACATTTGTTCATGAAGCGTTACACAAGCTCAAAGAAATATGCCATTCACTATTGATGCAGCCAGAAATATCTTCCCCGACACTTTAGCAGCTGATGCCGTACCTGCAACCATTGCTAGGTTCAGCCAACTCAGCGCAGAAGATCAACTAGCGCTAATCTGGTTCGCCTATTTAGAAATGGGTAAAACTATTACAGTGGCTGCTCCTGGAGTAGCTAGTATGCAGCTTGCCGAACGAACTATCAAAGACATGTGCGAGATGACACCCCTAGCACAAAGCCAGGTTATGTGTGATTTAGCCAACCGTGCGGATACACCAATCAGTCGTACCTACGCCTCTTGGACACCAAACCTCAAACTTGGTTTTTGGTATGAATTAGGAAAGTTGATGGAGCAGGGAAAGATTGCACCGATTCCTACAGGTTACAAACTTTCAGCTAATGCTAATGCCATTCTGGTTACCATTATCGGTTTAGATGCCGGTCAACAAATCACCGTTCTCCGCAATGCAGTTGTGGATATGGGTTACGACACCAACAAGATAAGTGGTTTCCAAAAAGTTAGTACACCGGTTGTTCCACCCAAAGAAATTTCAGAGCGAACTCTAGTTAAGATCGAAGGCGTAGACAATCCGACGATTAATAGCTACATGAATAACTTGAATGCCAATGATTTTGAGGCATTAATCGGGTTGTTTACCCCAGATGGAGCTTTGCAGCCTCCATTTCGCCGACCAATTGTTGGTCAACAGGCAGTTTTACAGTTTTTCCGTGAAGAATGTCAGAATCTCAAATTGATTCCTGAACGAGGAGTTGCTGAGCCAGCAGATGATGGCTTCACTCAGATTAAAATCACGGGTAAGTGCCAAACACCTTGGTTTGGTGGTAATGTCGGTATGAATATTGCTTGGAGATTTTTACTAGACCCTCAGGATAAGATTTTCTTTGTGGCTATAGACTTGCTGGCATCTCCTAAAGAGTTATTAAACCTAGCTCGCTAACTACAACCCCTGATTCAAATACCTGCGCTCTTGGAAACAGAGCGTTTTTTATTGACTTTAATACTTGATTATGCAAGAGCAAGCTCCAGAATGGTCAGAGACCGAAAAACAAATAGCTCGTGAAGCTTTGAGTACAGCTTACACCAGAGAAACCGAGGCTCTGATAACTGAAATTCGCCAAAAAGCCAGTGCCATTACTCAAATGAATGATGTTTGGTCTTTAAGCGACTATTTAAATGCCAAAAGATACGACATCGATGGTAAGTACGACTACAGAGACTCTACCCCAATTTTTGTTCTCGCCAAGTTAATCAAAGAAGGATGGTTACATTCCGATGAATTAGCAGGTTTAACTCCTGATAAAAGGGCGAAAGTTGCTGCGCTTGCCAGAATGTAATATTGGGAATTGGGAATTGGGAATTGAGAATTGGGAATTGGGGATGTAAAATGTAGAATCGGGAATTTAAAATAAAATCACGCTACTACAAATTAGCGTGGCACAGCTACAACTGTGGAATACTCGATAGTCTCAGGGTGGTTAATATGCTTGCCAGAGTTTGGAGTGCCTCTATTGTTGGCATTGATGCTGTCAAGGTAGGCGTGGAAGTTGATGTTTCCGGTGGTTTACCAGCAATTGTTGTTGTTGGTTTGCCTGATACTGCTGTTCAAGAATCCCGGGAACGGGTAAAAGCAGCTATCAAAAATTCCGGTTTTACCTTTCCCCTACGCAGGATAGTGATTAATCTGACACCAGCTGACTTGCGCAAGGAAGGGCCTAGCTTTGACTTGCCGATTAGTGTGGGCATTTTGGCAGCGTCTGAGCAGGTGAGCGCTCACCTATTGGGAGATTATCTGTTTTTAGGAGAGGTTTCCTTAGATGGGAACCTACGTCCCATTGCCGGAGTCCTACCGATCGCGGCGGCGGCTCAGGCAATGGGCATTGCTGGTTTGGTGGTACCAGCAGATAATGCTAGAGAAGCAGCGGTAGTAGAAGGCTTAGCAGTTTATGGACTCAAAGACCTCTGGCAAGTGGTAGATTTCTTGAATGAGCCAGAGCGTTACTCCCCTGTAGAAATTGACGGGTTGCAGGAGCTAGCCAAGCCTAAGTTTACAGGAGCGGATCTGAAAGATGTCAAAGGTCAAGCTCACGCTCGTCGCGCTTTGGAAATTGCGGCAGCGGGAGGACATAACTTAATCTTTGTTGGTCCTCCAGGGAGTGGCAAAACCATGCTGGCGCGACGACTACCGGGAATTTTGCCCCCTTTGAACTTTACCGAAGCTTTGGAAGTTACTCAAATTCACTCCGTTGCTGGATTACTTAAGAATAAAGGAACTTTGGTGAGCGATCGCCCTTATCGCAGTCCCCACCATTCCGCATCTGGCCCTTCTTTGGTGGGTGGGGGAAGCTTTCCTCGCCCAGGGGAAATTTCTCTAGCTCATAGGGGTGTATTATTTCTAGATGAGCTAACGGAATTTAAGCGCAATGTCTTGGAGTTCTTGCGTCAACCTTTAGAAGATGGTTACGTTAGTATTTCTCGCACTCGTCAATCTGTAAGCTTCCCAGCCCAATTTACCCTAGTAGCTAGTACTAATCCCTGTCCCTGTGGCTACTTTGGAGATACTATTCAAGAATGTACTTGTTCTCCTAGAGCCAGAGAGCAATATTGGGCGAGGCTTTCAGGACCTTTGATGGATCGGATTGATTTACAAGTAGCGGTGAATCGCCTTAAACCGGAAGAAATCACCCGACAGCCGACGGGGGAGGAGTCAGCACCGGTAAGGGAAAGGGTACAAACAGCACGCGATCGCACTCGTCATCGCTTCCAAGCTGAGCCTCAGATCCACTGTAATGCTCAAATGCAAAGTGAGCAACTACGCAATTTTTGCCAATTGGATGATAGTTCCCGCAATTTATTAGAAGGAGCAATTCGCAAACTAGGTCTTTCTGCACGAGGAACTGACCGTATTCTGAAAGTAGCACGTACTATTGCTGATTTGGCTGGAGAAGATGACTTACAAACTGCTCATGTTGCTGAAGCGATTCAGTATCGCACAATTGATCGGATGCTTTGATACTCCCGGCACGGGTGAGCGAAAAAAAGGGTGGGGAGCGGAGGTCGGAGGTGCGGAGGTGCGGGGGAGCAGAGGTGCGGAGGAGCAGAGGAGCAGAGGAGCGGAGGAGCGGAGGAAGAAGAGAGAACTGATAATTTTAGGATACAACGCTCAAGAAATCCCACCCAAAATTTCGTTCACCCCTCCCGGCACTTTAGAGTGGGGATTCTTAAGCAATCCAAAATTGGATTCTTAAAAGCGCCCAACGGGGGGCGCGCCACCCGCTACAAATGAAAGAAACACTACCTCCTACCTCCTTCCAATGAACCTTGGTGCCTTCTTTCCTTCTACCTTCTTTCCTCCTTTCTCCTCCCTCGCCTCCTGCCTCGGAGCCTCCTGCCTCCTGCCTCGTGTTTCTTGAAAGCAATTAGCCATTAGCAATTAGCCATTAGCCAGAGTGTTTCTTAGGAGCCCCCCAACTGGCGGCGCACCGCCCCCTACAAATGAAAGAAACAAACCAAATCCTCTTCCCTCCTGCCTCCTGCCTTCTGCCTCCTGCCTTGTTTCTTGAAAGTCTACAGAGCAATATTCCCTACCCTAAAGGATGAGCCATTTTATGGGGATCAACAATTTGGTCAAATTCTTCTGCTGAGATATACCCTAACTGTAGGCAAGCATCTTTCAGGGTAAGGTCTTTTTCCATTGCCAAGTGAGCAACCTCGGCAGCTTTATCGTAACCAATCTTCGGACTCAAAGCAGTAACCAGCATTAGGGACTGTTGTAGGAAGTAGTCGATTTTCTTCCGGTTGGGTTCTAGGCCATCTAACAAGAAGTCAGTAAAATTATTACAGCTGTCAGCTAGTAGATTAATTGATTGGAGCAGGTTGAACACCATCATCGGCTTAAAGACATTAAGCTCAAAATGTCCCTGAGAACCAGCAAAAGCGATCGCGGCATCATACCCCATTACTTGAGTAGCTACCATGGTTATGGCTTCGCATTGGGTGGGATTGACTTTCCCAGGCATAATGGAAGAACCTGGTTCGTTAGAAGGTAGGATCAGCTCACCCAAGCCACAACGGGGACCACATCCGAGGAAGCGAATATCATTAGCAATCTTCAGCAAAGAACAAGCTAGGGTTTTGAGAGCGCCACTAGCCATTACTATGGCATCATGAGCTGCGATCGCGGCAAATTTATTTGGCGCACAGATAAAGGGTAAGCCTGTAATCTCACTGATGTATTTAACTGTACCTTCGGCAAACCCTTGGGGAGCATTCAATCCTGTACCAACCGCAGTTCCGCCAATCGCCAGTTCGTATAATTTGGGGAGGATAGCTGCAATCCGCTGTAAATTATCATCAAGTTGAGCCACATATCCCGAAAACTCTTGACCAAGGGTAAGAGGAACTGCATCTTGGAGGTGAGTACGCCCAATTTTAGCAATATCTGCCCACGCCACAGCTTTCTTAGCTAAAGCATTCCGCATTTTCTTTACCTTGGGAATCAATCTTTGGTGGATTGCCACAGCGGCAGCAATATGCATCGCAGTTGGGAAAGTATCATTGGAAGACTGGGACATATTAACGTGATCATTGGGGTGGATAGGGTTCTTACTACCCATCACTCCTCCAGCGATTTCAATACCCCGGTTAGCAATTACCTCATTAACATTCATATTGCATTGAGTACCGCTACCCGTCATCCAAACACGGAGGGGAAAATTACCATCTAGCTTTCCCTCGATCACTTCTTCCGCTGCCTGCACCATCAACTTAGCTTGAGCTTCTGGCAACTTACCCAACTCACAATTAGCTTTGGCTGCGGCTTGCTTCAGAATCCCCATCGCCTTAATTACTTCCGGCGGGATGAAATCCTCTCCAATAGAAAAGTAAATGAGCGATCGCTGGGTCTGTGCTCCCCAATAACGATTAGTGGGAACTTCAATTGCTCCCATACTATCAGTTTCTGTACGAGTATTCGGCTGTTTTGCTTCAGTCATTAGTTAATTGAGAATTGGGAATTGGGAATTGGGAATTGGGAATTGGGAATTGGGAATTGGGAATTGGGAATTGGGAATGGAGAAGGTTGAGTGGAGTAGGTCGAAGGTCGAATCAACTAAACACCTAATACCTAACACCTAACACCTAACACCTACCACCTAACACCTAACACCTAACACCTAACACCTAACACCTACCACCTAACATCTAACTTCATCAGCAAAACTAGTCCAACGAACAAAGTGAAAAGCTCCTGCGATCGAACCCCAAACTAGCTCATCGGTTTCTGGATCTCTTCCCCGATCTAAGCTGATTAATTGGTGTTCGTCCACTTCAAAATTACTGTCGAGATAGGTTTCCTTATCCTTGCGCACTACCATACAAGCTTTACCTGGTTCCACCTCCGCTTTAAAGCTGTGACCAGTCCAGACTACATTAAAAGTACAGCCGGTCAGTTTCTCCAACTGGTCAGCCCTCAAGGATTGTAGACATTCTAAGTTACGGGAAGCACCATAGAATGATTCTTCTTCCTTGACCTTGTAGTTTTCAATTTTGAGACTACCATCTACCTCAACTAGCTTTAACACCCGCAATCGATAGGGTTTGTTGAGCATGTAGTCATAGGCTTGTTCGAGAAACAAACTCGGACTATCCAGCACAGAGGGAGGTAGGGGACGCATACAAACTCTGATATGAGCATATAGAGGCGGGTTGTCAAATGCCTGCTGTTGATTGCTAAAGTCAGCTGCCATCCAGCGAGCTAAGGTAGCAATATCTGTAGAATGGGTCATTTCCTAGGGGCGGGTAAGCACGATAATCTAGATTATCTTACCTTCTGACTTGAAAGAGACGCGGAGACGCGGGGACGCGGGGACGCGGAGAAAGAGATTTTTATGTATGGTGGTGAAAAAATTTTTTTCATAGGGATTGCCTTGTTTATCGAGAGTATCAAGCACTGGCAAGATGCCAGTACCACAGTATATTTTCTTTAACTTTGGTGAAGCTTCCCGTCAGGCATCGTTGCTTCACTAAG
>JAAHHL010000357.1 GCA_010672185.1 Caldora sp. SIO3E6
TCAATCCTTTGATGATTCAAGTCATCATCGACAAGGTGATTGTGCAAAATTCTCCTGATACCTTGCATGTCTTGGGAGGCTTCCTGGTAGTAATTGCTATCTTTGAGGGGATTCTTACCAGCCTGCGTACCTATCTATTTGTGGATACCACCAACCGCATTGATATGGCTCTGGGTTCGGAAATTATCGACCATCTCTTGCGCCTACCTCTACGGTATTTTGAGAAACGACCAGTTGGTGAGCTATCTACTAGAATTAATGAGCTAGAAAATATCCGTCAGTTTCTCACCGGTACAGCTTTAACAGTGGTGCTAGATGCCGTATTTTCGGTGATCTACATCGTTGTTATGTTTATCTACAGCTGGGTGCTGACGTTGGTGACTTTAGCGGTAATTCCCTTATTCGTTTTACTGACAGTCATCTTTTCTCCCATTGTGCGGCGACAACTCCGTGCCAAAGCCCAAAAGAATGCTCAAACCCAATCTTACTTAGTAGAAGTCTTATCAGGAATTTCTACAGTTAAAGCTCAGAATATCGAATTGCGATCGCGCTGGAAATGGCAAGAACGGTATGCTCGTTATGTCAGTGAAGGCTTTAGGAATGTTTTGACTTCCACTGCTGCTAGTTCTACTAGCAATTTCTTAAACAAATTATCTGCCTTACTAGTACTCTGGGTAGGAGCCTATCTAGTTTTGGCAGGAGAACTAACCCTAGGACAATTAATTGCCTTCCGCATTATTGCTGGCTACGTTACCGGTCCTTTGTTACGATTGGCTCAAATCTGGCAAAACTTCCAAGCCACAGCTCTCTCTTTGGAGCGCCTTAGCGATATTCTGGATACTCCTCAAGAAGTCACGGAAGCGGAACGAGATAATATTCCCTTACCCGCAGTGCAAGGAGCCGTCAAATACGAAAATGTCTCCTTTCGCTTTGCCACCAGTGGCCCCATGCAGTTAAACAATATTAACCTAGAGATTCCTGCTGGCTATTTTGTTGGTATTGTCGGTCAAAGTGGTTCTGGTAAAAGTACCCTCACTAAGCTGTTGGCACGACTTTATGAACCCAACTCTGGTCAAATTATTATTGATGGTTACGATATTAATAAGGTAGAACTGTACTCCTTGCGGCGTCAGGTTGGTATTGTTCCCCAAGACACTCTCCTGTTTGAAGGGACAGTACAAGAGAACATTGGCTTAACTAATCCCGATGCTACTACAGAAGAAATCATCGAAGCAGCTAAGATTGCCGTTGCTCATGAGTTTATTATGGGTTTGCCTATCGGCTACAACTCCACTGTAGGAGAGCGAGGTTCATCTTTATCTGGAGGACAAAGGCAGAGAATTGCGATCGCTCGGACAATTTTACAATCACCCCGACTACTAATCTTAGATGAAGCCACCAGTGCCTTGGATTATGATACAGAGAGGCAAGTAAGTTTAAATCTTGCCGAAACTTTTAAAGGACGCACGGTTTTGTTTATTACCCATCGCCTCAGCACTATTCGCAACGCTGATATGATTTTGATGATGGATAAAGGTGTAATCGTAGAACAGGGAACTCACGAAAAGTTAATGGCACAAAAGGGTAGTTACTATTGCCTCTATCAGCAACAAGAATCTCAGGTTTAGGTGGTAGGTGGTAGGTGGTAGGTGTTAGGTGTTAGGTGGTAGGTGGTAGGTGTTAGGTGGTAGGTATTAGGTATTAGGTATTAGGTATTAGGTATTAGGTGGTAGGTGGTAGGTGGTAGGTGTTAGGATATTAGAGAAAGAATAATAAATAATTTTGCTGGGGTGCTGGTTGTGGTTGAAGTTAGAAGTTATCGAGACTTAAAGGTTTGGAATCGGGCGATGGATTTAGTAATAATGTGTTATCAACTTACTTCTAAGTTACCAAAGACTGAAGTTTACGGACTAACTAGCCAACTTCAAAGAGCCGCTGTTTCGATTCCCAGTAACATTGCAGAAGGAAAAGGAAGAGAGCATTTAGGAGAATATATTCATCATTTATCCATTGCCAACGGTTCTCTGAAAGAATTAGAAACTCATCTGCTCATTATTGAAAGATTGTCTTATCTTGAAAACTCGGAATTAAACCCAGTGTTGGAGCTAGCCGAGGAAATAGGAAAAATGCTCAGCACTTTAATAAAAACACTGAAAGAGAGAAAAAAAAGTATCAAATAGTTCCCTTCTAGCAGGAGAGTATCCCGTTTTGGAAAATAGCCCATCTGAGGCAAGGAACAATCGGGGTTTTGAGAGGTATTTGAACTAGTCCTTGCGCCAAAATAGGATGCTCCCTCTAGTAGAACCTACCACCTGCAACCTAACACCTACCACCTACCACCTAACACCTAACACCTAACACCTGCCACCTAACACCTAACACCTACCACCTAATTACTATGAATTTAAATAATGGTTCGAGATCCAATCAAGCAAATTCTACTGGAAATATAAATTTAGCTACTAATGGTCAAACTCCCTCTCCCCAGGCGACCAGCAATGGTAAGGGTACATTCGACCAAGGTGTTATTTTAAAACAATCTCGCGGTTGGTCAAGGGCAATCCTTTGGACAATTGTGGGAGTTACTACCTTCGGAGTGACTTGGGCATATTTTGCCAGAATTGAAGAAGCGGTTCCAGCTCAAGGTAAACTAGAACCCCAAGGTGCTGTTCAGGAAGTGCAAGTTCCAGTTAGTGGAGTAGTTACAGAAGTCAAAATTGAGGATGGGGAATCAGTTGATCAAGGACAAGTACTCCTAAAGCTGGAGCCTTCTGCTACCGAAGCACAACTAACCTCCCTGACGAAAATTCGCTCCAAGTTAACACAAGAAAACCAATTTTATCGCGCCGCGATCGATAATCCTAGTTCCCCTCCCTTGCCACCAACAGAAACCAAGCAAGAACTAATCCAACTGGCTTCACAACTACCTGCCATCATCAAAAGAAAAGAAGCTCTCGAAGAGGAAAACCGGCTTTTCCGCTCCCAACTTGATGGTGATTTTACAGGAGCTAACTTTAATGCACGACAACGGGAACGTTTGCGACTTGCTCAAGCCGAACTCGACTCCCGTGTAGCTGCAGCAGAATCAGAAGTTGAACAGCTCAAAAAACGGCAACTACAGAACCAAGTGCAACTGGAAAACTCTCAAAATCGGTTGGATACCGAACAAAAAATCTTAGATCAGATTAAGCCGATTTGGGAGCAGGGAGCAGTACCGGAAATTCAATACCGTAGACAGGAGAGTGAGGTAGGAACCCGCAGATCTGAATTAGAGCAATTACAACAAGAGGAAGTACGCCTCGATTTAGATATTGCTCAAGCAGAAAAACAATTAGAGAATACCAAAGCTGTCTCGAAAAAAGATTTGACGGATTTGATGGCTAACAATGATAAAGAAATGGATTCCATTAACGTACAATTCAACGACATTGTCAGCCAATTGAATAAAACCATTGTCGAGAATGAGAAAAGGATTGCAGAGATTGATAGTCAGTTGAAGCAGGCTGAACTGACTTTGGGCTATCAAAAGATTAAAGCTCCGGTAGATGGCGTTGTATTTGACTTACAAGCAAGCAAAGGCTACGTGGCTAATAGTAACTCCATAGAACCAATTCTGAAAATTGTCCCTGGAGATGACTTAATTGCCAAAGTGTATATCACTAATAAAGATATTGGTTTTGTTAATGAAGAAGACCCGGTCGATGTCAGAATTGACTCGTTCCCCTTTAGTGAATTTGGTGATATTAAAGGAGAATTGATTTGGATTGGTTCCGATGTCTTACCACCAGCACCAGATGAAAATCGCCCTTTCTATAGTTTCCCAGCCAAAGTTAAACTGAATCAACAGACCTTAAAAATTAATGAAGAGCGGGATGTTAAGCTCCAGTCGGGGATGTCAGTGAGTGTGAATATTAAAATACGCGATCGCAGGGTGATCAGTATTTTCACTGACTTGTTTTCAGAGAAGGTGGATAGTTTGAAAAAGGTCAGGTAGGTAGTAGAAGAAGGCAGAAGTTTCTAATGCTTAGGTCTTGTATTGCCACTGCGATACAATTAAAAGTTGGACAGCAAGTAAAAATTACTAAAATATGGCTTGGTATAATAACCCAACAATTGCTGCTACTGTAGGTGCTCTTGCTGGTGCCGTATTGACAGCAGGTGTATCTATATTTATTTGGCAAAAAACAAATAAGATTCGGCGGGTAGATTGTATTATTAGCGATGCTTCATCATTACTTTCAGTCTCTGATGAAATTCGTAATGAACTCAAAATCATATACGCAGGTGAAACTGCAAACTCTGTATTTTTATTTAATCTAGAAGTCTTTAATTCTGGTACGCTATCTATTGGATCTCAGCCCATAAGAATACGTCTTGACAGCGAAGCAAAGATTGTAGGTTATAACCTTAAGACTACACCAGAGGTTGGTTTTGGAGAAATTAAAGAACTGTCACGTTCACAAGGTGGACTTGATTTAAGTGTTGAGCTATTAAATCCACAAGATCGTGTATATATTGAACTTATCTCCATTAACAACTCTTCAGAGCAAATAGATGTCTATATGAAAAATGCTAATGTTATCACTCGTGTGTACACTCGTAGAGCTGCGGAAAATGCTGTTCTAGGGTTCCTATCTCAGGAGATTGATCCATCATTAGTATCTCTTGTAATGATGAGCAATGTGCCTTTTTTTGGTGGATATGCACGTACACTCATGACTATACTTCTGACACAACGTCTTGAAAAAGCAGTCCGACAAAAAAAATAGTGTTATCGCATGATCTTGTAGGTTGGGTGAAGCGAAGCGCAACCCAACAATAACCGGTAACGTTGGGTTTCGCTTGTTTGTTGCTTCCCACTCATTATCTTTTAAAATCGTAAAAACGCTTCACCCAACCTACTTTTGCGATAATTATTGTGTTTGATTACTATTTTACTCCATACCAATATCAGTGCGATCGCTTCTTGTAGGTTGGGTGAAGCGAAGCGAAACCCAACAGGTAACTGTGATGTTTGGTTTAATTTGTCATCTACTTCCCACTCATTATCGCTTGAAACTGCAAAATGCTCAACCCAACAAGAAGCTGTAACGTTGGGTTTCGCTTGTTCATCGCTTCCCAACATTATTGTTTAAAACCAAAACAACGCTTCACCCAACCTACTTTTGCGATAATTATTGTGTTTGATGATTACTTTACTCCATACCAATATCAGCGATCGCATGATCTTGTAGAACCGGTAACGTTGGGTTTCGCTTGTTCGTCGCTTCCCACTCATTATCGTTTAAAATCGTAACAACGCTTCACCCAACCTACTGTTACGAAAGTTATTGTGTTTGATTACTATTTTACTCCATACCAATATTAGCGATCGCATGATCTTGTAGGTTGGGGGTCGCCAAAGCGGAACCCAACAATAACCGGTAACGTTGGGTTTCGCTTGTTCGTCACTTTCCAAAGTTATCGTTTAAAACCGAAACAACGCTACACCCAACCTACTTTTGCGAAAATTATTGTGCTTGATGATTACTTTACTCCATGCCAATATCAGTGCGATCGCTCTCTCTTGTAGGTTGGGGGTCGCCAAAGCGGAACCCAACAATAACCGGTAACGTTGGGTTTCGCTTGTTCGTTGCTTCCCAAAGTTATCGTTTTAAATCGTAACAACGCTTCACCCAACCTACTTTTGCGAAAATTGTTGTGCTTGATGATTACTTTACTCCATGCCAATATCAGTGCGATCGCTCTCTCTTGTAGGTTGGGGGTCGCCAAAGCGGAACCCAACAATAACCGGTAACGTTGGGTTTCGCTTGTTCGTTGCTTCCCAAAGTTATCGTTTTAAATCGTAACAACGCTTCACCCAACCTACTTTTGCGAAAATTGTTGTGCTTGACTACTACTTTACTCCATACCAATATCAGGGTCAAATTGTATAGGCTTTGACCCCCAATCAACCGGATAAACACCATCTCGAACATACCGATGAAAGCTTGAATATTCCCAATCCTTTGGTGACTTTACTAACCCATGACGGACTGGATTATAATGGATGTAATCTACATGTTGGGCAAAATCTTGCTCGTCGCGAATTTGATGCTCCCAAAACCTCCTTTGCCAAATTCCTTTCTCTCCTTTGCGTTTACGGGAAACTGAAACCCTCCCTTGATATTGCTCCCGACATTGCCGACTAAAATAATTTTTAACCAATCGCCAACGATTCGAGAAATCTGCATCATCTTCTGGCAATGTCCAAATACAATGAAGGTGTTCTGGCAACAGAACAAATGCATCAATCTTAAACGGATATTCTTGCATCACCTGCCAAAACGACTTTCGGAGTAAATCCACATTTTCCAAAATACACAAAATTCGGTTACGGTTATAGGTAATAACTGTAAAAAAGTAGGTTGCTCCTGGAGTGTGAGAGCGACGATATTGCATAATTCTTTTCTCGTTTAAGAGAGTTGTCGGTACATAACAAGTCTGTAATGTCTGTCAGCTTTAGCCCTGACGGAAAATTACTTGCTAGCGGCAGCAAAGACTATACTGTAAGGATATGGCAACTGAGCTAGGTGAAAATCAAGTAGTATGCTAGCCCTGAGTTACCCACATATTGAGAAGCAGGACGATCAACCTGCACGATTGCAACGATTACCACGTATTCGAGTTCACAGATTGTCATGGATTATCTTGCCTACGGTTGGTCTGTAGAGGAGATATGCCGACAGCACCCTTACTTAAAGCCAGCCGAAGCTCATGCGGCTATGGGCTACTATTTCGATCATCAGGAAGAAATCGACTGGGAAATCACCCAAGAATGGGAGCAGGTGCAAGCTAACATAACGCGAGTAGCTAGATCGCCTTTTTACCTAGGATCAAAGTGCGATCGCATGATCTTGTAGGTTGGGTGAAGCGAAGCGCAACCCAACAATAACCGGTAGCGTTGGGTTTCGCTTGTTTGTTGCTTCCCACTCATTATCTTTTAAAATCGTAACAACGCTTCACCCAACCTACTTTTGCG
>JAAHHL010000358.1 GCA_010672185.1 Caldora sp. SIO3E6
TGTTGTGTCCCCTCGACTCACCAATTTCATTAAAGGACTAACTTGATGGGAGACAGAGATTTGGCTAAATCCGATGGCTTGGGCAATTTTGGCTGCTTGTTGCTCGTGGTGAGGATAGCGATAGCTGTGCATAAACACAATGGCACAACTACGAATACCTTGGTTGTAAGCAGTTTGTAAATCGTTGTGGACTTGCTCTAGATTAAGGGGGATTAATTGATTCCCCTGAGCATCGTAGCGCTCCTCTGCTTCAATTACCTGTTCATAAAGCAGAGTTGGTAAGATGATTTGACGAGCAAAGATATCTGGACGATTTTGATAGCCAATTCTCAAGGCATCTTTAAATCCTTTGGTAATTAGCAGAACCACGCGATCGCCTTTTCTTTCTAACAGAGCATTGGTGGCTACAGTTGTCCCCATTTTGACAACTTCGATCGTTTCGGTAGGCAAAGGCTGATCGTCTGTCAGAGATAGGATATCCCGAATCCCTTGAATTGCAGCATCTTGATATTGTTCGGGATTTTCTGAAAGTAATTTATAGACGATAATCCACTGTTGGTTAGGCAGAGGAACAATTAGAAAACGTTGGGGATGTTGGTATAGTCTGTCGATGATTGCCTGATTGTTGGTAACAGCGACAATATCGGTGAAAGTACCACCCCTGTCAGCAAAAACTTTTAACATTGCTCTTTCATTAATTAATAATGGATAATGGATAATGGATAATTACTGCTGGTTAAAACCGAGAGGATTGAATATAAGGAAATCTACTAGCACTTTTTTCTCCTTGAAAGGAGAGGCTTTAAAGCGGATTGATTAATTATCAATTCCTAATTATCAATTATCCATTGATCACTTCATCCTATGTTTGAAAATCTTTCAGGTTAAGATATCCATTGCCATCAACATCCAATTGATAAAACAGACTATCAGTAATTTGTTGGGCAGTATCTATGTCTAAACCTGACTGCTGGAAAATTTGGATAGCCTCATCCCTCTCCACCATGCCATCTCGATTAAGATCAAACTTCTGGATAGCTTGTTGAACATTGCTTCTGAAGTAATTCAGCATCTGTTGTTCTAGCTGAGAAAACTGTCCACTATGTTGTTGTGGATGAGTTTGGGTTTGAAAATCCCTTACGGTGAGATACCCATCTCCGTCAACATCCAATTGATGGAATAGACTATCAGTAATTTGTTGAGCAGTATCGATGTCTAAACCTGACTGCTGGAAAATTTGGATAGCCTCATTCCTCTCCACCATGCCATCCCGATTGAGATCAAACTTCTGGATAGCTTGTTGAAAATTATTTTTGAAATAATTTAACATCTGTTGTGTTAAGTGATTCATGATTACAATCTGCTCCTTTTTTTCCTAGAATTACTTATCATCGATTAAAATACAATAGTTGTTTTTATGATATAATAATATGGTATTTTGAAGCATAAAACTTCAAGATGAGTAGCACGATTGACAATTAGTAGTTTTTTTTGACATAAATTGAGTATTGCAGCAATCAAAACCAGACAGGCGAAACCGTTCTTGAAGTGGGCTGGTGGAAAATCTCAACTTTTATCCCAGTTTGAAGCTTTATACCCTACAGAATTAAAACAAGGCAATATTAAAAGATATATAGAACCCTTTGTTGGTGGAGGAGCTGTTTTTTTTGATATCGTTCAGAAATATCATCTATCTTCTGCTTGTATCTCTGATGTCAATCCAGAGTTGGTCATGGTCTACCAGGTTATTCAGAAAGAACCAGAAAAATTGATTGAGCAATTAGATGATATTTCTCGAAAATATCAAACACTATCTGAAGATGGGAGAAAAATCTTCTATTATGAACTAAGGGACAAGTTCAATTTACAGAGATTGCAAATTGATTATCATAAATATCATGATGATTGGACTTCAAGGTCTGCCATACTCATTTTTTTGAACCGTACTTGTTTTAATGGTCTTTTTCGTCTGAATAGCAAAGGAGAATTTAATGTACCTCATGGAAGGTACAAAAATCCTAAGATATTGGATGCAGAAAACCTGATAGCCGTGTCTCAGTTATTACAAAGTACAGAGATTGTTAATTGTGATTTTGCAGCTTGTAAGGACGCAGTTATACCTCAATCATTTATTTACTTTGATCCTCCTTACCGTCCTTTGAGCAAAACAGCAAATTTTACCTCATATGCAAAATCAAATTTTGATGACCTGCAACAGATTCGGTTAGCGAATTTCTTTAAGCAATTGCATGAAAGTTATGAAGTAAAAATGATGTTAAGCAATTCAGACCCTAAAAATGAAAATCCGGAAGATTCCTTTTTTGAAGACTTGTATCAAGAATTCAAGATTCATCGCGTATTTGCAAATCGAATGATCAACAGTAAAGCACAAAAGCGTGGTCGTATTACTGAGCTAGTCATAACCAATTACTAAATTTTATCCACAATTATGCTATTAAAATATGGAAAGAAATGAAGCAGAGCACAGAATATCGAAGTTAATTGGTCGAGACCTCCGACAACTTGCTGATGAGCTTGAAGTAACAGTATTTAAGAATGGAAAACTAAACAAGGGTTGGGTAGGGCATGTGATAGAGCGTTATTTGGGTTTACCTCTCAACTCATCACGTGCACCAAATTTTGGCTCTTGGGAACTAAAAGTTGTATCTTTGAAGTACCTAAAGAGTGGTAGACTGACAGTCAAAGAAACGATGGCTATCACAATGATTGATGAATATAACCTTGTCAGAACAGAGTTTGAAGATAGTCATTTATTTAACAAGATGAGAAAAATTTTGATCCCTGCTAGAATTTGGGAAGGTAAAAATGAGGAGAGGTCAATCCTTCACGCAGTGACTTCTTTTGATCTTGACAAACCAGAAGTTTACGAGCAGGTCAAGGCTGATTACGAATTAGTTAAGAAAACAATCATATCTAAAGGATTTTCTGCGCTAACAGGTAAAATGGGTATTTATATTCAACCCCGAACAAAAGGTTCTGGACACGGTAGTACATCTAGAGCATTTTATGCTCGAACATCGTTTCTGAAGAAAATAATATTCTCAAATCTTTTGTGAAAAAAGCGCTTAGTAATGGAAAAACTGTCTGGCGCAGGTGGAAATTGGCGAGTTATTGGAGAGATAGCCGATCCCAATGTTATCAAGCAACAAGACCAAGTATCATGTGGAACTGCTTGTGGGGAAATGCTACTCAGGGATAGAGAAATTTACGATGTAAATCAATCTATAATCGCGGCTGAAACTGGAGTACCTGTGAGTATCGAAACTCTAGCAATGGTACTCAATCGTCTTGATTGCGATAGTTCTAGAGTTTGGTTGGGAGGAACTGTGTCTATTCCAGGAGCAACAGACTCTGAAATAATTGATGTACTGATTGACACAGGTTCTTGGGGTGCCATTTTGTGGGAACCTTTGGCTAACTTGGGTCACATGGTTGTTGTTCATGGTATTGACGAGACAGAAAAAATTATAATTCGCGATCCTTGGGAGGCTACAAGTTATAAAATGGATAGAGAGGAATTTATTAATTTCTGGAATAGTCAAGCTATTTATTCATTGAAACGATGAACGTACAAGTTTTGTCTATTAAACCGAGCCAAGAACCCAACTCCCATGAAGTACTATTATCAATTGGTGAAGATAGACAGATATTTAAATTTACCACTGAAGTCAATCAAGTGGGAGGTCGTCAACTTCAAACAACTCAGGGAGAGCGCCGGTTTTCAGATTGCTTCAGATTCAATCAGCGAGTAGCGATGAATGTGAGCAAGTTAGTCGTTAAATTTTACAATGAAGAGACCGTTGAACTTCCAGCATATGTAGGTAATTTAGTCACTCCTGAAGAAGCTGTATCGCAATTGAAGCCAATCGCATCCTCAGTTCAATAGAAAAGTCATCGTTTTTGATTATTTTTGCCGCAGGGTGAACGAAATTTTGGGTGGGATTTCTTGAGCGTTGTATTCAAAAATTATCAGTTCTCTCTTCTTCCCCAGCTCCTCCGCTCCTCCGCTCCCCACCCTTTTTTTCGCTCACCCTTTGCCGCGCTGCACTAGTGCCGAAAGAAACTAATTTGACGGTAATTTTTTTTGATTAGCAGTCAAAATTGTCACTGGATTAAGGGGAGTAAAGCGGGTTAACTGTCCTATGGGTACAGAGCGAGATAGCTGAACTTGCAGTAAGCGATAATTCCAGGAGTGGGAATTGAACCAATCAAGAGCTTGGTTAAGGTGTTCCAAAGTTGCTAGAGCTAACACCACTATGCCATCAGTAGCCAAGTTAGCTCGGCAGCTGTCGAGAATAGCACTCAAATTGCCCCCACTACCACCAAGAAAAATGCGATCAGGTGCTGGGAGTTGGGGCAAAATTTCTGGGGCACTCCCCTGTATGGAGACAACATTGTTGACTTGTAGGCGTTGGCAATTTTGCTCAATTAAGGTGGAGCCCATGGCAGTTTTCTCAATGGCGTATACCTGAGATGTCTGGCACAAACGGGCAATTTCAATCGAAACGGAACCTGTTCCTGCACCAATATCCCACACTATTTGTCCCGGTTGTAGTGCTAGTTCTCCCAAAATCAACAGTCGAACTTCTCGCTTAGTCATCAAACCGGGACGATCCGGAAAACTGACAAATGTCCGGTCTGGTAATCCTAGCAAAGGTAGGGAGTTAATTTCTAGGGATTGATTAACTGGTTCAGACTGACGGAGTAAGACAACAACATTCAGTGCTGCAAAAGTCTTTTGTAAGATCTGCTCTATAGGGAGACATTGTACTTGCTCATCAGTACTTCCGAGATTTTCACAGACCCAAAATTGGTAGCAGTTGGCTAAATCCAAACCCAGCAATAGTTGGGCGATCGCATTTGGTGTATTGTTTTGATCAGTGAGCAATCCAATTTTGTTGACACTCTGCTTTAGAGCGACAGTTAGCTGCTCCAAAGAGCGCCCATGAACACTAATTAGCTGGGCATCTTGCCAAGGTACTTTAATCCGATTGAAAGCCAGTTGAATGGCACTAAGATGGGGATAAAAGGTGAGCTGAGATGGAGGTAGTTGAGCCAGCAAAAACCGTCCTAAACCAAAAAACAAGGGATCTCCGCTGACTAATACAACAATGCAGCTGTCGGGATTATCCGTTGCTAAATGGGTGCGAATCTGTTGAATTGCCTCGGTAAAATCCGTGAGTACTAGACGTGAGGCAGAATGGTTAGGGAAATAACTCAAGTGGCGATCGCTTCCCACTAATAAAGTTGCCTGCTCTACTAACTGTCGTACTGTCTCTGTTAGTCCAGCTGCGCCATCCAAACCAATTCCAACAACATTTACCCCATTCATCCTCATTATCAATCCCAAGGTTTTTCTCCCCCAGCCTCCCCAGCTTAACTTAACGAAAGTATGGTTATTCAACCAGATTTGATATTAGGGAGCTCCAAGAAATAAATCATCCCAATTTTTGGACTATCTTACTCCCCCAGCTCCCTCAGCTCCCTCAGCTCCCTCAGCTCCCTCAGCTCCCCCTACTTCCCATTCCAAGCCAAAACCAACAGAGCATTAAGAATAGCTGCAGCAACCGGGGAACCTCCTTTGCGACTATCCACACGAATTTGAGGTACAGATGTTTGTGCTAAAGCCGCCTTTGACTCTAGCACCGAGATAAATCCTACTGGTACACCGATTACTAGAGCAGGTTGCAGGGTAGCTGTAAGCAACTGTTCACACAAAGCTAGTAGAGCAGTAGGAGCATTACCAATAACAAAGATTGCTTCGGGAAATTGCTCCCAGCATTGCATTAAACCAGTTTCTGTCCTAGTTTTTCCCGGTAGTGCCACCGATGCCTGTTCAACTGCCACAATAAGAGGATTACCGAAGGTTTTGGCAACCATCCCTGCTATCCCCTGCTTCACCATACCCACATCTGTAACAATTGGTTTTCCCTGTTGGAGAGCCTTAATGCCAGAAGCGATCGCATTGGGGCTAAATTTAATCAGTTGGGCAAATTCAAAATCAGCGGTACTATGGATTACCCGCTGCACAATAGCATATTCAGCAGGGGTAAAGTTATGCTTGCCAATCTCTTGGTCAATGACGGCAAAACTCTGCTCCATAATAGGATGGATGGGTAGGGTCATATTGTTGGTTGTTGGTTGTTTTTTGTTTGGGAATGGGGAATAAAATTTGGTACTGGCGCGACACAGCTAAAATGATGGAATAATACCAAATCTGGTTGAGAAAAAACGTGTTGCTTCGCCCCCTAAATCCCCCAATTCTGGGGGACTTTGAATTATTTTTCACGTACTATGGGAACCGGATTTGGTATAAGTAGGTTGGGTGTAGCGATAGCGAAACCCAACGCCGGAGTACATTGTGTTGGGTTTCACTTCTCCTTCGGAGACGCTACGCGTTTGCGAAGCATACGCTTGGCGTAAACGTTCCACCCAACCTACATTTTTAGCTGTGTCACGCCACTACAAGAGGAGTGATCGCGCTTGATATTATTTAAATAATTGCCGATTTTTGCCCTCTCTCAAGTACATCCTGGTGTAAAAAATTAGCCAGCTCCCTAAGGTATTCTGGTTGATTGTTTACTAACCATTCCGTAAGCTGGTAGGAGTGATTGGTTTTGGAAAACTCGACTCGTGCCTCAGAGAACTGTCTAAACAAATTCTTGAGAAGTTTAGCTCCATCTTCCTTAATAAGCCATTTTTCATCTGAAAGCTCCTCCTTCTTTTGTTGTTCAATCCAGGTTTGAACATCTGTACTAGTTAGGGCTTGCTGAATTAGTACGCAAGCTATACCAGACAAGGCTTTCAATCATTATCCGCCTCAAAAAGTGCAAGGTTTTTGAGCCCATCGATGCAAAAACCTTGCACCATCATACGGGAACACCTGGTTATATTCCGAATGTGAAGTAAAAATAAGCACGTTTTAATCGGGGTAGTTTCACCTCACCAACATGCCCAAAAGCTTACCCAGCAAGCCCTAATAACTCTTTA
>JAAHHL010000359.1 GCA_010672185.1 Caldora sp. SIO3E6
TGATCAACTAAGGGTTTGCCATTGCGGCTACCTTGGTTGAGATTAAAGGAAATAAAGGTTGTACCGTAAGCCGGACCACCATTATCAATGGTAAAATTACCTTGCTGTTCTTGTCGTTTGAGCAGGGAAAAGTATTCTGGAGAAACAGCAATATAGTCCAATCCTCCAGAGCGAAACTGGAGTAAGGATGTATCTTTGGATTCAACAATTTGCCAGATGATGCGCTCAATATAAGGTTGTTGATTGCCTTGCTTGTCTTTACTCCAGTAGTAAGGATTGCGCCGGAAAATTATACGCTGATTGGTAAGGTAACTTTCCAGTTGGTAAGGACCATTGACAATAATTTGCCCAGGGGGAGTATCGACTCCCCAAGTGGAAAGAAACAAGGGATTGCCATCGGCGTCTTGATCCTCCACATATTGCCGCAAAGCATGGGCTGGTAAAATCGGTAAACCGGTGCTGCCTAAAAAGGGTGCAAAAGGCTCCGGTACGGTAAATTCCACCCGTTGCTGATCAAGTTTGCGCACTGTAGGTAGTTGTCGGCTTTGCCCAACCCGGAGAATATCTCTGGCATCTGTGGGAATTGCTTCGTTAAGGTAAATATCGTTATAGGTAAAAACGACATCGTCTACCGTGAGAGGTTCTCCATCCGACCATTTCAGTCCTTCCCGCAGGGTAAACTCAATTTTGAGCTTATCCTGAGAAATTTTCCAGGATTGAGCAAGAGCAGGTTCGGTTGCTCCAGTTAGCGGATTTTCTGTGATTAACCCTTCATAAGTCAGTACAAAAACATTAGGAGATGCTTGGCTCAAGGCATAATTAAAAGTCTTAGGGTCACTCAGAATACCACGTACTAGTTCCGGTATTTGGGCAGCTTCTGTTTCAAATTGAGATAAGCTACAGGATGATAATGCGATCGCACAGAGTAAAGGTAGGAGGAAGAAGACTCCAAAATAGTTCCAATGAAAAATTTTTTTCATCAATAAGTACATTTTTCCCTAGAAATCACCTAAAACCTAAAACCTACCACCTAACTACTGCAGCGCAGCGGCACTACCTACTCAAAGCATTTAAAAAGCGCTGAAGATTAGTAAATAATCCAGGCTTTTTGGGAGCTGGTTTCTCATCACTACTGTCACTAATACCTCTAGCCTGAGCTAAGATCTGTTCAATGGCTTCTCCCACAGGTTTTTGAGGCTGTTCGGCAATTAATTGATATTCATCTTCTGTTTCTAACCAAACTTGCCACAGTCCAGGATAGGAGTACAAGAGGGCAGCTCCATCTAAGGGACGGAGGTAGTAACAAGATTCAATAGTGCTGAGGAAGCGCTCCCGTAATTGGCGAGCCGCTACACCAATACCCACGATGCTGATATCTTCTAATTGGGGATTGAGCAAAACACAGGGGCGCTCCTGAGCCAGATTGCAAAGTTTTTCTACTTGATTAACTTCTACTGATGAAGGAGCAACAATTAAGAACGCCTTGTCTTCTGGTTCAATTTTGTTGTCTACTGGGGAGCGACTGGTTCCTACATCTGTCACCTGAAACGGGACTTCTCCCCAGTCACGACGAGCCAGAGCAGCAGCTCCAGTATCAGCAAAGAGCACTTTTAGCCCTGAGCCATACTCCTCAAAAATGGGTATAAATTGTTGGGTAATCGATTGAGCCTGGAGAGCGATTTCTGGAAAGACTAACTCTACTTGCACTCTAGTGTAACCATCATTCAGGGCGGCTTGAGTTGCTTCTTTGGCTTGGGCGATCGCTTCGTCTAAACTGTTGGGTAGTTGAACCATGAGGGATTTAGAAATGGGGGAGTGTGGGGAGCTGTGAAAAAGGTTAAAGAACGGTAAACTGATTAAAGCACTTAACAATGGATAATGGATAATGGATAATTGATAATTGATAATTGATAATTGATAATTAATCAATCCGGTTTTCAACCTCTCCTTTTAAGAAAAAAAATTGCTAATATATTTCCTTATATTCAATCAGGGTTTTAACCTTATTGTAATTATTCATTATCCATTATTCATTATTCATTATCCATTATTCATTATTAATTAATGAAAATTGTTCATGCACAACAGCTTAATGCCGGTTCTGGCATCAAACGCTCTAAAACTTGTTTGAGAACCATTGCCGTCCAGTCTACATCTGCTTCTGTGGTATCTCTTCCTAATGTGAGGCGGATACCTCCCAAAGCAGCTGATTCACTATAGCCCATTGCCAGTAGTATGGGACTAGGACTGAGTTTACCACTGTTACAGGCAGAACCAGCGCTAATACCAATCCCAGCTAGGTTTAACTGGCGTACCATGGTTTTACCAGTGACGGCTGGGGAGCAAGCAGGATTATTGTTAATACAAAAACTGACATGATGAGGTAAGCGGTGCAACCGAGAGCCTGTAGGCTTTAAGTAAGGAGTATCAGCCAACTGTTCAAATAAGCGATCGCGCAACTTAATCAACCGGGGTGTTTCCGTTACCATCTCCGCCTCCGCCAATTCCGCCGCTAAACCAAAGCCAACAATTGCTGGCACTGCCTGGGTTCCAGATCGCAATTTCAACTCCTGTCCCCCACCAGATAGGAGTGGTACTAATTCAACACCGGGACGAATATAGAGAGCTCCTGCTCCTTGGACTCCATAAATTTTATGGCTGGACATCGAGAGCAAGTCTACTGGTAGCTGTTGTACATCAATGGATAAACGTCCGGCAACTTGCACTGCATCAGTATGGAACAAGATACCGCGATCACGAGTAATTTGACCAAGGGCATCAATTGGTTGTAGTGTTCCAACTTCACTTTGACCGTAAATTATCGACACTAGTACTGTATTAGGCTGTAGTGCTGCCTCTAGATCACTAGGATTGACCCTCCCCTGGCTATCCACTGGCAAGCGCGTCACTTCCCAACCCCACTGCTCCAGCAAATTTACTGGCTGAGCGATCGCTGAATGTTCAATACTAGAAATAATTATATGTTGAGGCCATCTATAGCGTTGAGCAACCCCCATGATTGCCAGATTATCTGCCTCAGTACCACCGGAGGTAAAAATAACTGAATCAGCGGGAGCATTAATCAACCTAGCTACCTGCATTCTGGCTCTTTCCACCACCGTTGCTGATCGCTGACCCCATTCGTGTAAGCTAGAAGGATTGCCCCACTGTTGAGTTAGTACTTCTTGCAGGGCAGTAATTACTTCCCGGCGCGGTGGAGTTGTAGCGCTGTAGTCGAGATAAATTTGCATAGCTATTCAGGCAACGAACTATCTTTCCTTCAGCATATAGTTTCTGTGAACTGGAGGTTGACAGGATGGGGAGCTGAGGGAGCTGAGGGAGCTGAGGGAGCTGAGGGAGCTGAGGGAGCTGAGGGAGCTGAGGGAGCTGAGGGAGATGGGGAGACAAGGGAGATATATACACTCACCAATTCTCAATTCTCAATTCTCAATTCTCAATTCTCAATTCTCAATTCTCAATTCTCAATTCTCAATTCTCAATTCTCAATTCCTAACACCCCGGTTTATCGACGTTGTAGTCCTCGTGAGATAAAACTGCTTGGGGTATATAATGGCTACCCTGAGCTTTACAGAGCATTCGGTAGTTTCTGGTAACAGGGATACTGATGATGTAGCGGTTGTGGCGCAGCCGCTTGCCATTATATTCCCTGTAATTTTTCTGGCGTTCTAAGCCAGCAATAATTTCACGAGCTTTGACTACCACAGGTCGTGGCAGACTACTCAAGTCAATGGGATCTTCGGCAAAAGTGGACTCCCATTCCTGTTTTTGCTGTTTTTTCTCTTCCCGTACTCTGTCTTGTTGCTGACAACGGTGGCAGGTTTGACCATACCCCTTATGACCGCACGGGAATGTTTTTCTTCTTCTGGGCATAGGACTGTGGTACGGTTCCAAGCCCACAACCGCGCAGTGATGCTACCCTGTGAGCAATTCCCCTAATTAACTCTCTTGGAACTTGACGAGCAATTTTGTTCGCCTGCAATTGATCTTACATTTAATGAGGGCCAGTCTTTGCGGATTTTTCCGTTGGACCAGAACAATCCCTCAATTGCTAAAAGCTTTTTTTATTCAACCTAATACAATAGCATAACGCGGCGACATTGGTTATTTATGTAAAAAATACTACCTCACGCATAACAAGGGGCTTAAGCCCCTTGTCTCAGCTGCCTCAGGGGTAACAATGGGTGAGCGAAAAAATGCTTGGGGAAACAAAAAAACAGACGCACCAGACGCACCAGACGCGGGGACGCGGAGAATGGAAATGCCAACCAAAATTTCTTCACCCCACACCCAGTCTCCCTTTTAGCCTTGTTGTCACTCCGTGCCTCAGCTGCCCTAACGACTGGACTAAATCAGATTAGCCGGAAACATTTCGAGAAATCCGATTTCTTCAAGAAGTCCGGGTTCTCTAGTTGCGTTTGTCATTAATTTTTGCTATTATTAGCTCATGATAGAAAAGTTGTGCGCCTGTAAGGATTAATCAAGAAAATTCTTGTCTTCCTATTACTGGTAAGCTTAGAGGCACTGAAATTGCATCCTATAAAAACAGGACAAAAATGGTTAGTTTCTCTCCGCGTCTCCGTGTCCCCGTGTCCCCGCGTCAGTGAAAAGTTGCAAGTTAGATGTGTACAAGCTTATTTTTCGGTTACTTTGCTGATGGCATTGAACCTTTTCGGCTGTCAACAGCTAGATCCCCAGAAGGTTGAACGTCCAGCTCCCTTACCCCAAGATTCTTTTGTCGAAGCTTACTTTAACCATGCTCAGTCAGCAGATTATCAAGAACCTTACCGGGATTTGAAGCGACCAGGGGATGATTTGGAGCAACTGATAGTAGACGCGATCGCATCAGCTCAATCAACGGTAGATGTGGCAGTTCAAGAATTACGGTTACCGAAGATTGCTCAGGCTCTAGCAGAGCGTCACCAAGCTGGAGTTAAGGTTAGGGTGATCTTAGAAAATAATTACAGTCGCCCCTGGAGTGAGCTCACAAAGGCAGAAGTCGCTAAATTGCCTCCCAGAGAGCGGGGGAAATACGATGAAGCAGTGAAGCTGATTGACCGTAATAACGATACTAAACTGAGTTCTACGGAAATTAACCAAGGAGATGCCCTGGTAATCCTGCGTAATGCGGGAGTGTCAGTTATTGACGATACAGCCGATGGTTCAAAAGGTAGCGGCTTGATGCACCATAAATTTCTGGTTGTCGATGGGCGCAGATTGCTGGTTACCTCAGCTAACTTTACCACTAGTGGCATACATGGAGATTTCGCTGCTCCTGAGAGTCGTGGCAATGCCAATAACCTACTGAAAATTGATAGTTCTGAACTTACTACTGTCTTTACCCAAGAATTTAACTTGATGTGGGGAGATGGTGCTGGTGGCAAGCCAGATAGTAGATTTGGTATCAATAAGCCTTTGCGACCAGCTCAGCAGGTTAAACTGGGAAATACTACTATTTCTGTACAATTTTCCCCAATTTCCCCAACTCAGCCTTGGAGTCAGAGTAGTAATGGTTTAATTAGTAAAACCCTCAGTACTGCTAACCAAAGTATCGACTTAGCATTGTTTGTCTTTTCAGAGCAGCGGCTGGCAGATACCTTGGCTACTACCCATCAACGGGGAGTTCAAATTAGAGCTGTCATTGATCCCAGCTTTGCTTACCGCTACTACAGCGAAGGCTTGGATTTGATGGGAGTAGCTTTGAGTAATAAATGTCAATACGAACCTGATAATCGCCCTTGGCAGCAGCCGATTACTACGGTTGGTGTACCTCAGCTACCCCAAGGAGACCTCTTGCACCACAAGTTTGGTATTATAGACAATCAAACGGTAATTACCGGTTCTCACAATTGGTCAGCAGCGGCAAATCATCAGAATGATGAGACATTATTGGTAATTAATAGTTCTACTGTTGCTGCTCATTTTCAACGGGAATTTGAGCGCCTCTACGGTAAGTCGGTGCAAGGAGTACCAGTAGCGGTGCAAGACAAGATTAAGGAACAGCAACAACAATGTACCGAAATAACTCAGGCGGATAGTAATGTCTCAACTACAGGAAAGCTGGTTAATCTTAACACAGCTAGTCAGGAGGAATTAGAAACCTTGCCGGGAATTGGACCAAAACTAGCACAACGCATTATCGCCGCACGGCAGCAGCAGCAATTTACTTCCTTAGAAGACCTTGATAATGTATCTGGGGTAGGGCCAAGTCTGCTGCAGAAATTGGATGGACGAGTTACTTGGTAATTGATAATGGATAATTGATAATGGATAATTGATAATGAGTAAAATGTTAGTGCCAGCGTAGGGTGCCGTTAGCGATAGCGTAACGCACCATTCTCATCCCTACAAAATTGGTAAATTTCTCAAAAGTTTTTCCACTTTTTAAGAGATGCGTCGATTTGGGTATCTGATATCATGTCCGTCTAATCGCTTACGATAAACCCACATTCCGCACCCCCTACTGTCACAATCGGTTTTTTCGTAATTTATGGCCGTTATTGGTAACTTTTTATACCAAAATCCCTATAGTCGGTTTTGCGATCGCTTGCATCAAAATCTCCAAACAACCAAAATTCGTAGTGTGACAGTTTAGGGTAATGAGTTACAGTCACTAGCAGCATTGGAAACCACATGGCGGACACCACTGTTTTGTATCTAATGATGGTTTTTCCTCCGAGGATTTTGCAAGAGCAGGGATACTAACCATACCCAACAAGAGTACAATTGCCAAAGAATATTTTATTTTTTTCATATATTTGTCTTTTATGGCTACATAGGTAATATTATTAGTATTAAAAATTTTGTCAAGGGATGACAACCTATTAATGGGAATAAGCCCATCAATATTGGTCATCCTTATTCAGTCGAAAACTGACTAGTGGAGGTAGGCGACAGGGAACAGCTCATCGGGCAACAGTGATAAGATTTGACTGGTTGGTGTATTAGAATTGATTATTATGATTGATACCATTAAGTATATTGGTACTGGT
>JAAHHL010000036.1 GCA_010672185.1 Caldora sp. SIO3E6
ACCAGCCCACTACAAGCTCAAAAAGGCTGAACTCGTAGAGCAATCTTGGAAGGAATTGGAGAATGCTAGAGCCTACCTCCAGGCGGATGAAGTGGAGCGCTCGGAAGGGAAAAAAGCCCTCCTTGAGGTGACATACCTACACTTCCCTACGGGTAAGTGTAGGTACAGCGCTTTGCTCTGTTATGCGGTACATTGTTGATCCCCCTAAATCCCCCTTCCCAAGCTATCCATTAGTCGGATCTTTCTTAATATTTACGAGAGCGATCGCTCTCGCGCAATCAAACCCAATTCTTCCGTAAGCAATTCTCAATAGTTTTTGTTAATTCTCAAGAAGTACGAGTGACAATTTGTCAAGTAGAGAGGTTTCCTTGATTCCCAAAAACCTTGTGAAACAAGGTTTTTGGGAATGTTAAGAAAGATGTGACTAATGCATAGCTTCCCAAGGGGGACTTTTTTTGACTGTACCTTGTTAGAGCGCAAAGCGCTGTATGTCACCGCCTAATAACGCTCCCAGTAAGGCTGAAAACCTCGCCTTTTCAGGATGTCCACTTCTAGTAGCTGGATTCGTCTTTCTAGCTCAGGGTTAGGCTCCCCCACCTGGACTTCTTGTTCAACATTCAGTGCTCTAAACTCTTTGAGAGCTTGGAAGCGAAAATCTTGAGCCACACTCAGTTCTGCTAGGTTGCGGCGGGCTTCCAGATAGCCAGGACTAATTTCCAAAACTCTCTCATAGAGTTTGCGGGCGGAGATATATAACCGCTGCGTGAAGCGCACCCCTCCCAGCGCCATTAGAGCGCCGATATTATCAGGTTCCCTTGCCAAAATCTCTTGGTAAGCTTGGTTCACCAGATCCAAATCGTTCAAGGAAAAAGCTAACTCTCCCTGCACAAAGTAAGCACTTAAGTTGTCGGGATTGCGAGCAATCAATTCCTCAACTTCAATTTTTGCCAACTTAGGGTTTTGTTCAGCAATTATCTGCAACCTGCGCAGTTGTACCGGAGTATTATCTGGATCTACTTCCAGTAAAGCGAGGTATAGTTCCTCCCTTTTCGGGGACGGGGGTAAAGCGCCCACTAGACTAAACAATTCCGGCGGTAAATCAGTTGTAGGTCGGGTTTGTAGCCATTCATCGAGCACTGCCTCTGCTGAGGAGGCTAAAATATGCTTGGTTTGGTAGGCAAGACTAGTACGTCCCAACTTGATCACCAAATCATTGGGATTGCGCTGGAGCAGCTCGTCATAGATGGCGATCGCCTCGTCCGGAAAACCTTGGGCGATACGAATTCCGGCTAACCCCCGCAGAGCGCTATTGAGCAGTTCGTTGCTGGAGTTTTGCTGAATAATCTCCTCATAACGAGCTGCACTAGCTTCTAGGTTTCCTTCACGACGGTCTATCTCTGCTAGCAATAACTCTGGTGTCAGGTCATTAGCACTCCTCTGAGTGGAACTGTAAGCCTCGATCGCCTGCTTTGCTTTTTCCAACTGGTTACGCTGGATTAGCATCTGAGCGATACGGAAATTCAAAAACGGCACGTCCACGCCATTGGCAAGTAAACTTTGGTAAACTGGAAACAGTTCTGGGTCAGGTGGATCTAGGAGCACCAAAGCCTGAGCTAGCGCTCGCTGCTCGGCAAGCGTACTTGGCAGGGGTTGAATTACCGAGAGCAGACGCTGCCTTAGTTCTGTTCTGGAGATGAAACCCAGTTGATTTTCTATGGTTAGCTGCTTCACCAACAAGCTGCGGTTATTCGGCTGTTGCTGAGTTAGCTGCCGATAAATCTCCAGCGCTGCTGCCCGCTCAGAAGGTAACTCACTCAGGACATCAGCCGCTTCTCTTTGCAAAGCCAAAGAGGGATTCTCCGTATATGCGAGTACCTGACGGTACAGAGCCGCAGCTTCCTGATAAAGGTCAGTGCGGCGCTCACGACGACCAATGGAGGAGAGGGCTCGCGCCAAAGCCAGAGTGGCATCTTCTCGACCCCGCAAAGGCTCTAGCACTTCCAATGCCCTTGCTAACTGTCCATCGGCTTGATAAGCTTGGGCGAGGTCTGACCGCAGTTGGATCTCCGTTCCATCCAATTTCTGAGATTGGGTTAGCTGATCCGAAAGAATCTGAATCGCAACAGCTGGATTGCCAGTTTCTCTGAGCGCCACTGCAAAGGCTCCCAAGGCATTGTTGGGAACAGATAAACCTGTCGCTTGATAAAGATTAAAGAGTCCTAGCCCCGTTTGGTAATCTCCACTAAAGGTATAGATTTGGGCAGCTCCCAGAATCATCTCTGGGTTCGGATTGCTTTGGAGAACAATTTCGTAATCTGCTAATGACTCAGTAAAACGCCCTTGGTAACCCAGCAGCAAAGCACGTTGAGCACGAGCTTCTAGATCATTAGGGGTCAGGTTTAACAAGGTGGTGAGTGCTTCAATCCCGCGAGGCTGCCACTCAGAACGATAAACGCCCATCTCACCTACAGCCTTGAGAGCGGTTTGGTTGCTGGAGTCTGAGTCCAGCACTTGGTTATAGGCAGCCCAGGCATCAGCGTCACGTCCTGCTCGCTGATAGGCGATAGCCAAACCTAATCTGGCTTCATTTGATTGGGGAGAGCGCAACAGAGCTTGTTCAAAAGCCGCGATCGCATCATCCACCCACCCTTTATTCAGGAGCTCGTAACCTCGCTGCACTGACGCCGGAGCTTGCGCAACCGCTGCTGATACTACCAAATCAACGGGGGCAACAGTCAGTACCCCAGCTAACCCCAACAAAAGCAAGCAAAGCCACCAACTTTGACACGCCATCCGGTGCTGTTTAGGCGGGGAAGATAAAACTGGAATTTCCACTGCACTGTGTAGTTCGTCCATACCTAAAAACTGAAAGTAGTAACGGTTTGTTTGTACTTGTTGAGACGTCTATCAAGGGAAAATCTGCCAATCTGTTCTCACCCGAAACCCTAAAATCACATCAGAAAACTCATCCCGTGCTTGCAGAGTAACCCCAGCCCGGAAATTGGGTGAAATGCGGGCATCATAGAACAATTCCCAGACATCAGATACCTTTTCCCCACGTATGCGGCGTACATTTTCGTTAGATAAATTGCGACCATAGCCAAATCCCAAGCGGTCATCTTCGATAAACAAATCCAAGAGGTTGAGTCCCAGGTTATAGGTATCCGCCCCCCGATCCACTTCACGATTTTCGTGCCAGCCATAGCGGGCAAAAAGTCCCAGGTTGATTTCTGGAATAAAATACTCCCCATTAATACCAAAGGCATCTTCCCGATCTCCGTTCTGGGTGCCACGTTCAAAAAATAAGGGAGCTTGATTTGTCGGAAATCCAACAACGCCGTCTCGTCCCGTATCTTTATCTGAGGAGTAGGTAGCACGAATAATTCCATTACCAGCCCGGAAACCAATTTCCCCCGCAAAAGCATCTAAAGCAAAATCTCCAAGATCCCGATTTGACGAAAATGCAGCACCTTTCGCCTCGATATTGTCGGTGATGTTCCAGTTTAACAGCATTCCTATACGAGAACCAACTCCCGCTGTTGCCAGAGCTGGATTGGTCTGAAACACACTGTTAAAGAAGTGGGTGGTATTATCCTTGGCAAAGCTATTGCGGTCAAAGTAAGAAGTCAGATCCATCAGACCAACCACCAAACGGAGATTAGGATAGTCAGGAAGATTTCCGGTAAAATACAGCTCACTCAGATTTAATCCCGAATCCTCTGTGCCCGCAAAGTCATTCCCCGTTGCCAAATCCACAATCGCACCAAATAAGGCATTGGGAGAAACCGGATAAAATCCTCGCAACCGCAACCGCGCTGATGAGTCAACCTGATTCAGGAATACTCCTTGTACATCAAGGGAGGGAGACAGAGGGTCATAGGTTGCTGAATTCTGGGGAATTGAGTCGGGTTCTGGTTCATCTTCTTCCACCAATTGCGCTACAGCCGGTTGAATCCCAGTGAGTGCCTCTGCTCCTGTTGTCGCTAAAGCACCAATGAGTTCCGCTGCGCTAACGCTATTAGCTCCAGTCAAGGAAAAAGGTGCATTACCCTCAACAGAATTCAGTACCGGTGCAACAGTGAGTGGTACTGGCGTAGGAGCCGATTGTGCCAATGTAGGTGCGTCAATAGCTGGTAATTGAACCTGTAAATCACTCTGCTCTTCATGTTGGACTATTGCTGATGAGGCAGATAATGGATAAACACCGAAGCCAGTGTTATTAACTGCCGCCACTGTTTTTGGCTGCGGTTGAACAAAAACTAAGTTCGCTTCCCTTAATTCAGTCGCTTGAGTGAATTGGGTTCTTTGAACCTGATTGGGAGAATTAACGCTACTTAGCTGAGCAAGAGATGGGTGAGTCGGAACTATAATATTATGTTCAGCTAAACAGCCATCATTTACTTCTACCTTGCAACCTTCTTCCTTCCCTTCTGCCTTGTTTTCACCAAAGTGTAAGTATTCAACCGAACTTGATCTAACTGCCTCTTGAGGCTGATTATCTTTAATATCTTGTTGAGCTTCCGTGGGGAAATTCTCTTCACTTGCCGGGTAACTGCTATGGTTACCTTCTTCTTCTACGATTTGATCCGGAAAACTGGCAGATTGCTCTGAAAGATTAGCTTGGACTGGTTGGGTTCCCAAGATAGCTGCTACTGAAAAGAGCGATAGGGCTCCCGTTGAAATCGAGCTAATAGATAGGAAGTAACTCAGCTTTGGAGACTGCCGTAAGGCAAGGTTTTTTTGTTTATCTGTATCACTAGACTTTTGAATTATGCTTTTCATCCTTCACTACAGTCACCGATAGGCGTACTTGAGTAGCTTTCGCTGTCTATTATTCCTTTTTCAAAGTCTGGAAAGATTCCTCCGGAAATTTAGATATTTTGGGAGCATCCAAATTTACGCTGACTAGTATTTATCATTTTTTATAAACTATATTTAGGGCTTGATGAAAAAGTAGGGAACAGTAAGACGGGAGCATCCCATTTTGGAAAATACAAGGGAGGCTAAATTCTTGATTCGCGATTATAACTCACGAATTAATTAGGGAGCATCCCATTTTGGAAAATACAAGGAGAGGGGGGATTGATAATTCGCGAATTATAATCGCGAATTAAACTGCAAATGTGGGGGGAGCATCCCATTTTGGAAAAAAGGAAAAACTTATTCGCGAGTATAACTCGCGAATAATGTCTCGACTTAGATATTTTTTTGTTCGGAGTCAAAAGAAATATCTAGTAAGCTGTTCTTAAGAGAATCAATCGTTTTTTGTAATTCGGAAACGATGGTTCTTCTGGCTACACCCATCACCCCAGCGACATGGGCTTCACTTCCAGCCTTCCCTAAATGCTTATATTTACTCAGCTTGGGCGTTTCACCTGTGGTGGCAAAGGTGGGCGAACTGGCTTGTAGCTTGTAGTACCAGTAGGCTTTTTGGGGCTGTCGGACTTGATAACGCGCTACCCAAACATCATAGGGGGCAAGTTCCCCTTGATGCTCAAAGAAATTTTTGTAGGTTTCGAGGCTGGTAATCGCCGTCTGTAAACGAGTTATTCTCTCCAGTTTATCTTGTTGTGACTTACTTGAAACTCTTCTGCCCATTACACTCTGAATCTCCATTAGACATCTATTCGCGATTATAGCTCGCGAATCTTGTTAAGTTGGAGAGGATTTTCAGAGGGCTTTTTAAGCGCTAAATAGCTAGTTGACCGTTGAGATAAGCACAACGCAGTTGTAAGATATTAGCAACATTCTCTGGTCGCCATTGGGCTCCGGTTAATTTAACTCGGTGGCTGATTTGTTTGACAGCAGATTCCACCGCTCCGCTCCCAATTGAACAAATTTGTTCCTGTTGGAAAGAGTGATAATTGATTAACCTTTTACAGTGTTTTTTGAGATAGCTCTCGAAAGTTAGTTGCTCCTCTTGGCTGAACCGACTTCAACAACTTCTTAGCCTCGGATACCTGTCCCTTCCACAGGTAAGCCTCTAACTGTTCTTTGCGGCATTTATTGATTTCTACTTTATGAAGATTTTCCATTAGGTGATACCAGTCCAGGATTTCAATTCGATGCTGATGTTCACCAATTTCGGCAAAAATGTTCCAGATACCATCATGCCCGTCCCCTAAGCAGTAGAAAGGTGAGGTCAACTTTTGACTATTTATCCAATCGGTTAAAGATAGGTTGTCTTGAAAAAATGCTCCGTAATAAATTCCTTGTAGACGAGCTGTTTTATATTCTTGCCAAACACCAGGTTTTCCTTTGGCTTCAGTCCTCAAACGGATTTTTCCGCCATCGACACTGACCTCAGATAACCCTTGCTTTAACTCAGGAGGTGGTAACTCAATTTGGTTAACTTTTCGGTGTTGAGTGGAGTGACCAACTTGAAGTCCTGTTAAGAGATATAAATCTGTTTCTGCATTGTGATAAGATTCATTGGCACTCAACAACAGACAGCATTTTTCCAACAGAGGACTATGGCGCGTTAAGGGCTCTATTCCCAAAGCATCTGCTTGTTTTTTCGTAATCTTAAGTTTTCCGAGACAACTTTTAATTGTTCTGGTTTTTCCTCGTTGAGGAGGGCTCTTTTTTGCGATAAAAAAAGGGCAATTTTGGGACTGACATGTTCTAAAACTTGGTTTCTGACTGCAATTTCGATATCTACCAGAGTTGACAAACTATCTGTGTCCGTATTGTTGTACAGGATCTCGCTGGCTCGTTTTAAACAAGCTTCTAGTTCTTCCCGTTCAGCTTTCTTCATGAGCAGGCGCGTATGAATATCTTCCTCTCTATTATGCCAGCACTCATGTAGTCGGGGTCTACATTTGTAAATTAATTCGCGAGTAATACTCGCGAATTGAAAATCCCCTCTCTCGTTGTATTTGCCAAAATGGGATGCTCCCAGATAATTCGTCAGTAAATATTTATAAACTGACAATTTCTTGGGAAATTAATCAAGCCAAGGTTGAGCAATTAAAAACTAGAGCAGGAAGATTTATTTTAGCCACTAATCAACTAGATAAAAGTCAATTGAGTTCTGATGAAATCTTGGTTAAATATAAAGAACAACAAGCTGTAGAAAGGGGATTTGCTTTTCTCAAAGATCCTTTATTTTTTGTGGATAGTGTTTTTGCTAAGTCTCCGAGCAGAGTGGAAACAATGGCAATGTTAATGGGTTTATGTCTTTTAGTTTATTCTTTGGGACAACGAGAACTACGTCGCCGCTTAAGAGAAGCAAACACTGGACTAAAAAATCAATTTGAAGTGCAGAATCTGGGTAATAATACTCATTGTTTTCCTCAACGGTGGAGAACACCATCAAGACTATATTCGTGATTCTCGCATACTACATTTTGAAGTGCGGAATGTGGGATTTAAATAGTCTTTAGAGGTACACGGCAATGCCTCCACAGTACCTCGACAATACCGCGTTAGTGCCACGGCACTATTGCCGGTACAACAAAACGGCATAACCTTTCTGAGATAATAAAATGGCTGAAACTTAAGCACAGTAAGTAACAGAAGCACGGCACAGCAATGTACTACCGCCTCGAAATAGTCGAGTCTTGCTTAGTCCGCGACACAATGCTGCGAACTAAGCTCCCCCCCCCTTTGTCGCTCAACGCAGCTCCTCTCCCCCCACGCATTTTTTCGCTCACCCCCAGCTCATCCGGATCATGTCTTAGAGGTTTTGTATCAAGTAAGTGGTAATAGTACTACCTTAGCTTTCTCTATCTAACCTTGAAGTGAGCTTTCAGTCTCACAGGAAGTATGCTCTTCACTTTCTTGCTCATACGCCGCCTGAAAGTGCAGCATTTTTCAATCAGACTTCACTACTTCTGACGATGAAACGCTTTTTTCGTAAGTCCAAAGCTCATCTACCCGCACAAATCCGACTTTCACACCTGGTGAGTGCTTTTAAACGATACTATCTGGTATTGCTGTTAATACTCAGTTGTGTTGCTCCTATCGGATTGACAACAACCTTGGCAATGGCTCAGAGTAATTTTCCTGAAACTCCCGAACTATCTCCACCCACAGAAACACTACGAGAAGATAGTACCCAAGAGAGAAAAGAAAGAGCAGCGGGAGAGTTTGTCTTACCAAGCCCACCAATAGAGACTCCAGCAGTTAATGCTCCTGTGAGTGGTCAGTATGTCTTAGAATTCAATCGTAGTCCAGTTGTGGGTACTCGCTTCAGCTTGAAGGGCATTTATGATGAAGCGCGGCTAGGGTTTACCCGTCCCCGCGACTGGAAGCTAAAATCCGTCAAGGCTCTAATACGCTATCGCCATTCCCCAGCACTCTATGCCACGAGATCGAATCTGACTGTTTTGATTAACGGCGCTAGCGTGGGCACAATTCCCCTCAATCTCCAAAAAGGTGAAATTGGCTCTCAGGTATTCGATGTACCGATATCGCAAATTCAGAACTATAATCAAATTATAGTTGCGGCACTACAAAACAACTCCCCGACTTGTACTCAAGACCCTTATGACCCTTCACTGTGGACAGAGATTCTGCCGGATTCAAAAGTCACAATTGATTACGAACCTCAGCCAATTCCTCTTAATTTCAAGAGTTATCCCTACCCAATCTTTGACGAACTTAGCTTAGATCCCAATCAAATAGCTTATCTGCTGCCAGAAAAAGTTGATGATACTTTCCTACAATCTACTACTCGTTTCCAAGCAGCCTTAGGCAGATTAGCTGACTACCGTCCTCTGGATACTCGCCTAGTAGAAACTTTTGATGACGTGAGTAAAACTGAGCGTTTGATGGTCATCGGGACTCCAACACAACAGCCAGCTCTGAAATCTCTGGAGCTGCCGATAAACCTAGAGGAAAATAAATTTCTCGATGAAGACCAGAAGGCATTGCCCGAAGATGTTGGGGTTTTGTTTTTAACAACGACTCCAAAACAAACCTCTCCAGTGTTGGTAGCAACAGGCAATGGATCAAAAGGTGTCGCCAAAGCTGTACAGTTTTTGATAAATTCCAAAGACCGCCAGCTTGGTACAGGTCGGAAAATTTTAGTCAAACAAATAGAAGAGGTTGTTTCCCCGCCGCCTCGAGATTGGCCAAGATACTTGCCAGCTTCAGGGAATTTTCAACTGAGCGACCTGCTAAATCGTAATAACCAACCTTATGAGGATATAACAGTTCGGGGTGCTGATTCCCCGCCAATTGAAATTGATTTGCGGGCGCTGCCAGACTCGGAGTTTGATTCGGGTAACTCCATGACTCTGAAGTACAGCTATGGACCGCAAATTAATGCCAAAACTTCATTAGTGGAAGTAAAGCTGAATGACGTTGCTCTTGTCGGAAAACGGCTTACTTCCATCAATGGCGGAGAATCAGAGAAGCTGAAAGTTGACCTACCAGGAGACTTGCTCAGCTCAGACTCCAAAATCCAAATCGATTTCCGTCTTGATGCGCGGGAGCGGCGCTCCTGTAGCCGGGTAACAGATCAACAGCTTTGGGGTACCTTAAATGCTGAGACCAGCTTTAGATTAAATCCCTCCAACACTGTTCAGCTGCCAGATCTCAAACTACTGCAATATGGTTTTCCCTTTGCAGCTCCTCAAGATTTATCTAATACAGCCATTATTTTGCCAAAGGAACCATCAAAGAGCGATCTGATGACAGCCCTTGAGTTCTCTAAGAGAATGGGACGTCTAAGCCAAGCTGAGTCGGTTAAGTTCGTAGTTTACACAAATGAGTCTTTCAAATTCTTACCAGATGAGCAGCGAGATAAGTTACATTTAGTAGGAATTGGTATAAGAGAAAAATTTCCTTTTCCAGAAGCTTTTGCTGGGAATGGTTTTGAACTAGGAGAGGATCAATCTCGCTCCTTTGAGGAAAGTACAGCTAGTCCAGATCTTGACAATGATGGTGTGATCAAGGAGATTATCTCTCCTTGGAATGACAAACGGGTACTACTAGCTCTGAGTAGTCAGACGGAAAAAGGCTTAGATCAGGTGCAAGATTTATTACGTTTTGACCCCTTATTTTTCCAAATCAAGGAAGACACCGTACTTATTAGTGCCAACTATTCAAATGCTAATGCCTATGATCCAAATGCTTATAACCTTAAGTTTTTTCAGCGATCCCAGAAGATTAAAGTAGATAAAACACCAGTGTCTCAACAATTTTTCCGATTCCTGGCTGGTAGTTGGTTTATGTTAGGTCCGGCTATAGTAGCAGCAACGCTCATTCTTTACGGTATTGTCCAACTATATCTTAAGCGAATTAGCGAGAAAGTTTAATGATATTAGTTTTTTTCTCCCCATTCACTCTTACAGAAAAGTTGGTTCGTTTGTTGGCGTGTTCGAGAAGTTTAACAACCAACAATCAAAATAAATAAAAAATAACTTTTTTTTTATGACGAGTCTATCCTCAAAAGTTAAGTCAAAGCTTAGTATTAAGTGCTTTCGCTTTTCTCAGCAGCAGCGTGAGCAACTTGCTAGATGGCTTGTAGAGCTACTACCTAATACTTTTGATCAAGTTTTTCAATTTATGAGCAACAATCAGCTTTTATTGCTGATTGTTTGCGGATTGTCTTTATTAATTCCACTAATTACGGCACGTCCAGCAATTTGGCAGCAAGGTTTGGTGGCAGCTTTGTTGCTTTTTGTGGGACACTTTGCTCTGCAAATAGAGGAACAATACAACAGCAAAAAAAACAGCGAGTATATTCACTTATTTTTGGCCTTACTGAGTATTGTTACAACAGTCCGCTATTTGTATTATCGCACTAGCTATACTCTGAATCTAGAAGACTGGCTTAATGCAACTTTCTCTTTATTATTGTTTGTTGCGGAACTTTATGCAATTAGCACTCTTTTACTTGCCTACTTTCAAACTCTCAAAATTAAAAACCGCAAGCCAGTTAATTTGGAAGATTTTCCAAAAGAACAGTGGTTAAAAGTTGATATTTACATTCCTACCTATAATGAAGATGTAGAAATTGTACGAAAGACTACACTAGCAGCTATCGCTATTGACTATCCAGCGGACAAAAAGAAAATTTATGTCTTGGATGATGGTCGAGCCGAAAAATATAAAGCACGCCGAGAAAAACTACGGCAAACCTGCGAAGAACTTGGCGTAGTCATGATGACAAGAGACAATAATGAGCATGCCAAAGCTGGAAATATCAACACAGCATTTAAACGAACAGATGGTGATTTAGTACTAATTCTCGACTGTGATCACATGCCAACCAGAAATTTTCTTCAAAACACAGTCGGCTTCTTTTTAAGAGATGAAAAACTTGCTTTTGTACAAACACCTCACTGGTTCTATAACCCCGACCCGTTTGAGCGCAATCTCCTCACACGAGGGAAAATTCCTGTGGGTAATGAGCTGTTTTATAAAGTGCTACAAAAAGGTAATGATTTTTGGAATGCTGCCTTCTTTTGTGGCTCAGCAGCAGTGATTCGCAAAGAGTACGCGCTCCAAGTAGGTGGAATTGCTACAGAAACTGTTACCGAAGACTGTCACACTGCCTTCCGTTTGCATTCTCTAGGCTACAAATCAATCTACTATGACAAGATTATGGTGGCAGGACTGGCTCCTGAAATGTTCTCTTCCTATGTGGGACAACAAGTTAGGTGGGCAAGAGGCATGGCTCAGATTTTGCGATTAGAAAACCCGCTGATTAATCCGAAACTAAATCTGACAATTCCCCAGCGAATTTGCTATTTCAGTGCCACATCTCACTTCTTCTACGGTTATCCTCGGTTAATGTATGCCCTAGCCCCTCCTCTATTTTTATTGTTTGGCATCAACTCGGTTAAAGGTTTGGGTATAGAAACTTTATTCTACGCTCTACCCCATATTATTTTGTCAATGCAGACTAACCACATTCCTTACAAACATGTCCGCTTCTCCTTCTGGAATGAAATTTTTGAGTTTGCGATGTCATTCCAGGCAGGAATTGTCACCCTTTTAGCCGTAGTTAACCCAAAACTCGGTTCCTTTAATGTGACTGATAAGGGGCTGACTGTTACCGAGCGGAACTTTGACTTTGATTCGGTGCGATACCTAGTAATCGTCAGCGCAATTTCTGCTGCTTCTTTGCTTGCTGTGCCTTTTTGGCTGTTACTCAGTCCAGAAGATATCCAAGCTGTTCTCATCAATATGTTTTGGGGCGGCTTTAATTTGTTTCTGCTGTTGGCTGCCTGTTTGGTGGCTTTCGAGCAACCTCAACTCCGTCAAACACACCGCCTACCAAGAAAGTTAACTGCGATCATTCATAGCGGCAACCAAAGTTGGACAGGTAAAACTGTTGACATTAGTGAGAGCGGGACTCAAATTCTGTTGGATGAATGGCCAAATATTGCTGATGAAATCAAATTAGAGTTGGTGGGAGACTACGGGGCACGGGTGCTGCTGAATGGTCGGGTAATTCGAGCAAATGCCACGAGTAAACTTCAGGCACGACTGTTCATTGAATTTGTGAATCTCACTCGTTCTCAGATAGATGATCTGACCTTAGTGATCTATTCTGATGTAAAAGAGTGGTACTCTCAAACCCGCACTGAGGTAGACAAACCCCTGGAATCCTTATGGTTTATTCTTACAGCAATAAAGCGTGTCTTCCGTGAATTCAAACCGGCAATTACCCAGAAGATGGGTATCAAAAGCACTGTACGCAAACGAGTTGAGGCTGTAGCACAGCTTTACTGGGATGGTTGGGAAGGTCACTCTATTAGCGCGAAATTAACTGAAATGGGGACTCAAGATTTAAGGTTGGAATTAGATTGCAGGCAAATATTAAATTTGGAGACAATGTTGCACACACAACCGCTAATTGGTTTACTGATCTCTAAGGAAGCAAATGATTCACAGCCTCAGAGTTTGTTGGCTCAGTTTGAAAGAATAGAAGAATTGGCGATTTATCATCCTCCAAATTTACAGGACTTAGAACATAGCGCAACTGTTAACCCAGTGGCAATGGAGTTAAGTTTCCCTGAATCATTAAAACGGCAGCAGCTTGCGAAAATTAAACTGTTGCTGAAGATTCTATAATAACACGTTTTACAGTCTTAAGTATAGCCAAACTTGTTTAAATAAAACTATTACAAGAATAAATATAAAATTAGCGATAAAACAAATAATAATTGTATATTTAGAAAAAATGATTATTCTACATTGATAATTTAAATGCCAGCTTATTAAAAAAATATCTATTTTTTATTTATTATTTGTTTCTTTGTTTTTTCTTAGAAAAAATGTTAAAATAATAGACAAACAAGTAGAATACTTGTTTGTCTACCATTAGACGTAGTTTTTAGGTCATCAGAGGATGCATTTTTGATGAGACCAAGGTAGATACAAATGAATACCATTTCTATGGCTAGCTACAGATCTTCTCAAAGGTTAAACCCACTCTCGTTATTAGCACAATTATCTAGTCGTCAGGCTAATGGTTGTTTACAAGTATCTAGTGGCTCTGTCGTTTGGTCAATTTATTTAGAACAGGGAAAACTGATCTATGCCTCAGATTCTGTTGACCCCTTCGAGCGGCTAGACCGTCATTTGCGTCGCCTCAGTCGTCAAATTCCCACCTTGGTTAGTGCAGTTAGAGTTCAAATTCGCTTGATATTTGAATCAGACTTGGAGAGTAAGTCCAGTCACAATCCTGATTACCAAGCAATTTGCTGGTTGCTCAATCAACAATATCTCAACTCATCTCAGGCAGCAACTCTAATCGAAGAATTAGCAGAAGAAGTGATGGAGTCACTTTTAGGGGTGAAAGAAGGAACTTACCATTTAATTGATCAAGAGCAAGTTGAGGCACTTCCTAAGTTTTGTAGACTGGAGCTGCGAACACTGGTTGAACGCTGTTATGAACAGTTGCGACGTAAACAGTCTTCAGAAACAACTGGTGTAACTGTTGCACTTTCTAGTAAAGCTTCAGAAGAAAATAGTGTGCTGAAAAAACTAGATATAAATCAAGAAAAAATCACACAAAATAATCCTATATATAATAAAAAAAATCGGAAAATTACTGCAAAAAATAACTTAAATAACATAGCAAAAAACACCTATAGTATTGCTTGTATTGATGATAGCCCAACTGTGTTAAATGCCATTAATTCATTTTTAGATGATAAAAGCTTTTCAGTGGTTATGATTAATGACCCAGTGAGAGCATTAATGCAAGTAGTCAGGATTAAGCCTGACTTGATATTGCTTGATGTTGAGATGCCCAACTTGGATGGCTATGAGTTATGTTCTCTGTTGCGAAAACATCCACTTTTTAAGACAACACCAATCATCATGGTAACGGGAAATACAGGATTCTTAGACCGAGCTAAAGCAAAACTTGTCAGGGCATCTGGCTATTTGACTAAACCGTTTAATCAATCAGAGTTACTCAAGATGGTGTTTAAACACTTATCATAGATTTATTACAATAAACATGTTATTTTTGGGTAAATAAATTTGGTAAATTTAGCGATGAGTACAACTTTAATGGGCACAGTTTTGATTGTCGAAGATACCCTATCAGAGCTGGAGTTAATGAGCCACTATCTAAGAGAAAGTGGTTATAACGTTATCAATGCAATTGGAGCTAAAGAAGCTCTAAATAAAGTGGCAAAGAAAAAGCCTGACGTTATTATAACTGATGTAGTCATGCCAGGAATGAGTGGTTTTGAGTTATGTCGCCGCCTCAAAACTCATCCTGCTACTGAAAAAGTCCCAATTGTTATTTGTTCTTCTAAAAATCAGGAAATTGATCGCCTTTGGGGAATGAAACAAGGGGCAGATGCTTACATAACTAAACCCTTTACCCGTGAGCAAATTATTCGTGCTATCAAATCTGTCGCCATTTAGCATTCCCATTCTAAAAAAAGTGGGATTATTTCTTCCTTTTATAGTTGAATATGCTCGATCCATCTGCTCCTAAAAACGCACTTGATCTCGTTCCTAACCAACTCCTCGAAACAAAAAATCAAGGGGATACCTATCTCAAGTTTGAGTTAGCGAGACAAACCCCTGCTGTTTTATCTATGACTCAGGCGCAAGAAGTTATTGTCTTAGCACCGAGTCGTTTGACACCAATGCCGAATATGCCTCCTTATGTAATGGGATTATTGAATCGGCGCTCTCGTGTACTATGGGTGATTGATTTAGCAAGAATGCTGGGTTTACCAGGAGTAGAAACAAATGTTCAGCAGTACAGCATAATAATTATCGGTAATGAATCAGCAACTCTAGGGCTAATTGTCGTTGCAGTTGAAGGAGTGGTGCGCTTAACATCTGAATGTATTCAATCCCCACTAGAACAACTTTCTTTGAGTATAGTTCCCTATTTACGGGGATGTATTTTGCAAGAGCAAGAAATCTTATTATTACTGGATGGTGAAGCAATTATGCGTAATGCAAACCAGTAGCAATTTTCTATATAACAGTTGTTTGTTAAAAAGTTATTTACAATCAATACTAACAAAAATACTTCTTTTCCAGCAACTTTAATTTCCACAACTATAATGGTGTTTATTTCATGGTTAAACAATTAGATTCAGCCAGTAATAGTAACAACAAAATTACCGCTAATATTAATAGCGATGCCTTCGGTGGTATGCTTTCTGAGCATCGTAAAGGGGTAGCCAGCAACAGCTATAGTAGTTCAACAGCCAACGCTCAATCGATAAGAGATTTGGCGACTATCCAGGCAATTAGTAAGTCTCCTGTCTACATACAAACTCAAAAAACTAATAAAGTGTCTTGGTGGAGGAGACTGAGCTTAGGAACCAAAGCAACAATTTTGGCAGTTGCCCTTGGTGTACTCCCAGTACTCAGTATTGGGATAGTTAACTATTTTTTAGTCAAGCAAGCATTCAACTCAGAAATTAGTGATCGTTCCGTGAGGCGATCACATCCGCGAAATACAGACCCTTCTGCCCGAAATCTCACACTCTTGCTCTGGGGAACCGGGTTAACCGCTGTGCTAGCTGGTATTACTGGAGGTGTCCTCGCCAAACGCGCTATCAAGGCGGTTCTTTCTTCAACAGAAGCTGTTAAAAAACTAGGTCAAGGAGAATTTAATATCCGCCTGAATGTGGAAGGAGAAGACGAACTCGCTGTCCTGGGCTCCAACATCAATTGGATGGCAGACCAGTTTCAGACTCTCTTAGAAGACCAAAAAGCCTCCCTTGAACAACTTCAGGTCTATGCAGACACAGTTAATGCCGCCAGTATTGGAGACAAACAGTTCATTTTCGACCGGGTAGTTCGAGAAGCCCTAAATCAGCTCAGCGTAGATCGGGTAATTGTCTACGGTTTTGAATCTGACTGGAGTGGCACTATTGTCGCCGAAGCTGTTGAATCAGGTTGGCCACGAGCACTGAGCGACAAAATCACCGACCCTTGTATTCCCAGAAAGATCCTAGAAGAGTACCAAAGAGGGCGTATTGTCCCAACTTCTAATGTCCAAACTACCAATTATTCCGCAGCTCACTTAGAGCTATTGGCACGGTTACAGGTTAAAGCTAACTTGGTTGTGCCCATTGTCTCTGGCGATGTTCTAGTTGGTTTGCTAATAGCACATCAGTGTTCTGGTATCCGGGATTGGCAGCAGTCTGAAATCGACTTCCTCAAAGAACTGGCAGCACAAGTTGGAGTATCTTTAAGCAGTCTAACCTTGGCGACCCAGAAAGCAGCTGTTGCAGAACAAATCCAACGTTGGAAAGATGTGACACTGCGCATTCGCTCTTCACTCAATTTCGACGAGATCCTAAAAACAACAGTGGCAGAGCTCAGAAATGCTCTCAAACTTGACCGGGCAGTTATCTGTCGCTTCGACAATTACAATCATGGTACTATCACCGCAGAATCAGTTGCACCAGGTTGGCTCAAAACTCTCTTCCTTACCCTCGATGCTCCCTTGCTCGAAGGAGACACCCAAAAACTGCCCCGCCGTGAACCGCTCCGGACAGTAGATAACATCAAACACGCCAATCTTGCTGATTGGGAATACACCATCATGGAACAGCTGCAAGTCAAAGGGTATATGATGGCACCCATTATCAGAGGAGACGAGGTATACGGCTGGCTCTGTGCTCACTCTTTAGCCAAACCCCGGATTTGGCTAGATGCAGAGGTCAATCTGTTCACTGAAGTCGCCTCCCAACTAGGTTTAGCCCTAGACCAAGCAGACCTCCTACTGCAGCAAGCTGCTTCTGTGGAGCAGGCTCAAAAACTGAATCAAATTACCCTCCGTATGCGAAAATCACTCTTACAACAAGAGATTTTCAGTGCAGCTGTCAACGGAACCCGAGAAGCACTCTTCGCAGACCGTACACTGGTCTGTCTCCTTGATGAAAAGTACCACGGGACATTTGTTGCTGAGTCATTAGCTGAAGGTTGTAAAAGCGCCTTAGGGGAAAAGATTTCTGACCAATGCTTTGCAGACGAATATGTGGAAAAGTACCGGAGAGGTCAGATACAGGCACTCTCTAACATTCACTCTTCTGGACTGAGCCAGTGCCACTTAGATCTGCTAGAACCCTTCAAAATCAAAGCAAACTTAGTCGTGCCTATTCTGGTAGAAGACCAGCTGATAGGCTTATTATCAGCCCATCAATGTTCGGCTCCCCGGACTTGGCAGGACATTGAAATCAACTTCTTCCAGCAGGTAGCGATTCAAATGGGTTTTGCCCTCGAACAAGCGAGTCTCCTGAACGAGCAAGCCTTAGCAACCGAGCAAGCTCAACAATTGAATGAAATTACCTCTGGTATCCGGGAATCCCTCAAAATCGAAGACATCTACCATGCTGCCATTACAGGGGTTCGAGAAACCTTGAAAACAGACCGAGCATTGGTCTATCTCTTTGATGATAACTGGCAAGGAACCATTGTTGCCGAAGCTGTGGGGCGAGAATGGCCAAAAACCCTAGGAGCAAACATTGCTGACCCCTGTTTTGCCGATCGCTATGTAGAAAAATACCAGCGTGGTCGCGTCAAAGCCATTGAAAACATTTACAATGCTGGTCTAACTCAATGTTACCTAAGTCAACTAGAACCCTTCAAAGTCCAGGCAAATTTAGTTGCTCCAATTTTGTCAGAGGGTAAACTACTCGGTCTATTAGTAACCCATCAGTGCTCAAGTACCCGACGCTGGCAAGAGTCGGAAATCAACTTTTTCAAACAAATAGCCACTCAAATTGGCTTTGCCCTAGAACAAGTTACTCTGCTCACCTCACGAGAACAAGCACTCATTGATGCAGAAGCAGTTTCTCAAGAACAACGTCAACAAAAAGAAGCACTCCAGCTCCAGCTGTTGGAACTCCTCAGTGATGTAGAAGGAGCAGCCCGAGGCGACCTCACCGTGCGAGCCGATGTCACCGCTGGGGAAATAGGCACCGTTGCCGACTTCTTCAATGCAGTAATTGAAAGTCTACGGGGCATTGTTACCCAAGTAAAAGATGCCGCAACTCAAGTCAACACCTCACTCTCCCTCAACTCTGAAGCAATTGGGCAACTATCTTTTGACGCCCTCAAACAAGCTGAAGAGACTACCCGTACCTTGGACTCAGTCGAGCAAATGACCCGTTCGATTCAAGAAGTAGCAGAAAACGCTAGTCTGGCAGCAACCGTAGCTCGTACTGCTTCAACTACCGCCGAAACCGGTGGTCGGGCTATGGAGCGCTCAGTAGAAAATATCCTCAGTCTGCGAGCAACAGTCGCTCAAACAGCCAAAAAAGTCAAGCGCCTAGGAGAATCCTCCCAGCAGATTTCCAAAGTAGTTTCATTGATTAACCAAATCGCCCTGCAAACTAACTTGTTAGCCATCAACGCCGGTATCGAAGCAGCCAGAGCTGGAGAAGAAGGTCAGGGCTTTGCTGTAGTTGCAGAAGAAGTAGGAGAACTAGCAGCTCGTTCAGCAGCAGCCACCAAAGAAATTGAACAGATTGTAGAAAACATTCAACAAGAAACCGTAGAAGTAGTTGAAGCAATGGAACTGGGCACAACCCAAGTAGTAGAAGGAACTCATCTAGTTGAAGATGCCAAACAGAGTTTGAGTCAGATTGTCGAAGTCTCCAAGCAAATAGACCAACTGGTGCAATCAATTAAAAATGCTACAGTGTCTGGAGCCCAAACTTCCGAAACTGTAACCGAGTTGATGAAAGATATTGCAAAGGTTTCTGAACGCACATCTAATTCCACCAAAGCAATTTCTCGCTCTCTCCAAGAAACCGTAGGAATTGCTCAGGAATTGCAAGCATCTGTCGGTACATTCAATGTTGGGGAATAATCAACCATTAACCTCACCTTTCATATTGAAAAGAATCGTGCACCTAGCGTACATGCCTGTTGAATCTCGACTCACCTCGCTTACTCATGACACAAGACAAGGAACTCGAAATTAAACTCCAGTTTCTCGAAGAAGCCCAAGATTACCTAGACACCATTGAATCAGTACTCCTTGGTTTAGAAAGCAGCCATATTGATCCAACTCAAATGGATGCTGTCCTGCGATCAGCTCATTCCGTCAAAGGCGGTGCCGGGATGATGGGATTTGGAACATTGAGTCAGTTGGCTCACCGTCTAGAAGACTCTTTCAAAGTCTTGAAAGCTCAGAGAAACTCAATCTCCATCGATGCAGAGCTAGAAAGCTTACTACTAACAGCAGTAGACCGCATACGCCAAGTACTTACCCTCAATCGCCAAGGAACTGACGTTGATGAGCAGTGGCTCACAGGAGTCGGTAACCCAGTTTTTGAAGAGCTGCATCAACGCCTAGGAGACCCAGTTGCCGATGATGCATCCACCATGCTGGGAGCAGAAGAAGGGACAAATGTAGCAGCTCTTCTGTTTGAAACAGAAGTTGAAGGATGTCTAAAGCGCTTAGAAGGAGTTTTAGCAGACCCCCAAACCCCCTGCTTAGAAGAAGAACTCTCAATCATGGCTCAAGAGCTAGGAGGTTTAGGAGAAATGCTACAGCTAGAGGCATTTAAGAGCCTGTGTGAATCAGTAATGCAACGGATAGTTGACGCTCCTCTTCAGGTTCAAGAAACAGCAGAACTAGCCTTACAAGCCTGGAGGCGATCGCAAGCCTTAGTTATGGTTGGTCAAATTAATAATATGCCTATGCAGCTATCTGAAAGTTGTGTTCCCTGGGAAACACTTCTTACCCAACCGATAAGCCTCCCAACACCAACCTTTGGAGAAAACAGCTCTTCTGTAAAAGAGAACGACACACCAGATGTATTTGCAGCAGAATTTGACGTAGCGGCGGAATTTGATGCAGCAGCAGAATTTGACGCAGTTCCCGAGGAGCTAGCAGTAGCTTCCCTGCAAACATCTGATGCTCAAGAAGAATCAATTGCTTGTGTCACATCAAGCAAATCTCTTTCTCAAGAAGTTACAGAGTCTTTTCACTCTTCACCGAACATAATTACCCCAGTGGGGTATAGCTCCACTGGAACTACGGAAGCTCAAACTCATGACGTAAAATGGCAAGAAAATAAATCACAACGCGCCCCATCAACTCAAACTAAGGAAGAAAGGGAAAATACAGTCCGTATTCCAGTCCGGCAGCTAGACAATCTCAATGATCTATTTGGGGAACTCACTATCGAGCGCAACGGCATGAGTTTGAACTTGGGACGTTTGCGTAGCATGATTGAAACCCTCAGCCGCCGAGTTAGTATTCTGGAACAATTGAATATGCGCCTGCGGACAACTGGAGATCAAGTTGCAAATAAAGGTACAACAAGAGAAACCCTGGTAAGGACACCCCTGTTGTTCACTGCGGAGCCCCTCAAACCTCCCACATACTCAGTCACAAATCCAAGTCGAACAACAAACCTTCATCCCCTCGACCTATCTGGATTTGATACCTTAGAAATGGATCAATACAGCGATTTACACCTGCTGTCAATGGAAGTGATGGAGACCATCGTCCAGATTCAAGAAGTAACATCTGATATTACACTTGGTCTTGAAGATACAGACTCCACAGCTCGTGAGTTAAACCGAACAACCAAGCAGCTGCAAACTAATCTTACCTGGTTACGAATGCGCCCCTTATCAGAGTTAGTAGGACGATTTACTAGAGCTCTAAGAGACTTATCTTTGCAACACGGCAAACAAGTTAAACTCAAAGTATTAGGCAAAGGAACCCTAATTGATCGCAGCATCCTAGAAGCTCTGAGTGACCCCTTGATGCATCTAGTTCGCAACGCCTTTGACCATGGAATTGAAGACCCCTCAACTCGTCAGGCTCAGGGTAAACCCCCAAAGGGAACAATTGAAATTAAAGCAGCTCACAGGGGAAACCAGACTCTGATTTCCATTAGTGATGATGGCAACGGTATCAACCTTGACAAAATTAGAGAGCGTGCAGGAGCCATGGGTTTGGATGCTGAGTTGCTCGCTGCCGCCAGCTCAGATGAACTGCTATCACTAATTTTTGAGCCGGGATTTAGCACCGCAGACCAAGTCACCGACTTATCTGGTCGAGGTGTAGGCATGGATGTAGTTCGCAATAACCTTAAAGAAATCCGTGGCGACATCAGAGTTGATACTACTCCAGGTCAGGGAACTACCTTTACCTTAACAGTTCCATTCACTCTCTCAGTGGCAAGAGTACTGCTGGTGGAAAGCAACGGTATGCTATTGGCATTTACTACAGATGTAATTGAAGAGATGCTTTTACTGCACTCTGACATGGTACTAAAAACCTCTGGCAGCGAAGTTCTCAGGTGGGAAGGAGAGATGATTCCCTTAACTCGCTTAGCTTCTTGGCTAAAGTTTTACTGCCCGCGCAGAGTAACGATTTTTGAAGGTGTTCCCAGCATTAGTGAGCCAACAGTGCTGATGATTAGTCAAGGAGATCATTTGCAAGGAATCCAAGTGGATCGCTGTTGGGGTGAACAGGAAGTAGCCATCCGCCAAGTTGAAGAACCCTTAGTGATGCCCCCTGGCTTTGCTAGCTGTACAATTCTCGGTGATGGTAAAGTAGTGCCACTGGTTGATGCTTCTGAACTGCTGCGCTGGATTGCCAGTTGTAATAATGAAGCGGGAAGCAGTAGCGTACAGCAAACCAACAGTAGTCTCTATTCACGGCCAATTTCCTCTAAGAGGGAGGTTACTGTTTCCCGGGACAATCCACCAACCTTGGCGATACCTACTCTTCAAAAAAATACCATTCTTGTTGTTGATGACTCAATTAATGTCCGCCGGTTTTTAGCCTTGGCTTTAGAAAAAGCTGGGTATTTGGTGGAACAAGCAAAAGATGGTCAAGATGCAGTTGAAAAACTACTCAGTGGATTACTTGTTGAAGCAGTCATTTGTGACATTGAAATGCCTCGCCTTGATGGTTATGGCTTTTTGGCTCGTATAAAATCAGACCCCACTTTCAGCGATTTACCAATTGCAATGCTCACCTCCCGTAGTGGGAATAAGCATCGCCAACTAGCGATGACTTTAGGAGCCACTGCGTATTTTTCTAAGCCTTACAATGAGCGTCAATTATTACGAACATTAAAACAAATAATCAAGTAAAAAACGCGCGTATAAACATTAATTACTATGCTGATAATTGCTGTTTTTTCTCCTCTTAACTACCGCCGACGTTCTACAAATAGACAAGCTATAGCTACACAACAATTGATTGTTTTTTATCTAGAAAATGAAGGTTTTGCTTTGCCGATTAGAACAGTTCAAAAAGTTATCCCCATGAGCCAAGTTTATGGAGCTTCATGGGGCTCTGGGGTAGCCCTAACACTTTATCAAAATCAAGAACTAATTATCATAGATTTAAAACGTCGGATTTTTCGGGAAACACCAAGCCAGGATTTTTCTGGAGGTAATATTCGTCTTCAATCAACTAAACAACCAAAAGAAAACGTAGAGCGCTACCTCCTGATTATCCAAGACTCTCAAGGAAAACTGGTAGGGTTGCCGATTGATGCTCCACCTTCTTTGCAACGGATGCCTGAGTCAGCTTTTTCTCCTCTAACTTCGGACTATATTCATGAGGGTAATATTCGCTGTGTCAGCGCATTAATCATTCCTAATAATGATGAACCACCTTTATTTTTGCTAAACCCAAATCAGTTAGTTAACTCCCAGCCATTGCTAACAAATTATACTAAATAGGGCTTGCTGTATAAGTGTGTAAGCCATGCGGTGAGAAGGCTTTCAATCATTTTAAATCCGAAAAGGTTAGGACTTACGCATTGACACAAAAGCTGTAATGTGCATGGGTGTAATAAGACAGTTAATCCTACTCTGATTGACTGACGCAGGCACACTATATATAGGGCTTGCTGTATAAGTGTGTAAGCCATACCAGAGAAAGGTTTCAATCATGCAGCAAGCCAAACACGTCCCAGGAAATCTGGTAAAATAGCTCAAAATCCTTGCACCACCATCAGGGACAATGTACCGAAAAGTTGAATCAACCCCCAGCTCACCGGAAGATTTCGAGTTTCCCTGGTTGGGAAGATTATCACATGATAACAGATGGGTAATCATGGCATCGCTGATACCGTGGTCTGAATTTGAAGAGGAATACGCCAAAAATTTCGCTGAATATATGGGAGCCCCAGCCCTACCATTTAGGATGGCATTGGGGGCATTAATAATCAAGGAAAAATTAGGAATAAGTGATAGAGAAACAGTAGAGCAGATCAAGGAAAACCCATATTTACAATATTTCATAGGTAGAAAGGAATATAGCAACTCTTCACCATTTGATGCTTCACTATTGGTAAGATTTAGAGAAAGAATAACAGCTTCTTTAGTCAACCAAGTAAACGAAAAAATGGTAGAAGAAGCCTTAAAAAAAAAGATGATGCTTCACGAGAAAACAAGGTAGAAAAAGAAGGAGAAGAAACAAGCGAATCGGAAAATAGAGGACAATTACTATCAGATGCAAGCTGTACTCCAGGAGATATTAGGTATCCGAATGATTTAGGAATATTAAATGAAGCCCGAGAAGGTAGTGAAGAAATAATAGATGCTCTCTATGAAACAGTAAGAGTCAAAGTAAAGAAAAAGCCAAAAACTTATAGAAGTCTGGCCAGAAAAAATTACTTAAAAGTAGCGAAAAAAAGGAGGCCAAGAAAAAAAGAAAGAAGGAACGCGATAAGAAAACAACTGCAATATATCAAAAGGAATCTAGGCCACATTGAGCAGCTCATGCAAGCAGGGGCGTCCCTTGAGGTATTGAGTTCTTATCAATATAAGAAGTTACTGGTAATTGCGGAAGTTTATCGTCAGCAAAAATCAATGTATGAGAAGAAAACCCAGAGAATCGATGACAGAATAGTAAGTATAAGTCAACCTCATATTCGTCCAATAGTGAGAGGAAAGGCGGGAACACCAGTAGAATTTGGAGCCAAACTATTGGTAGGTTGTATCGATAAATATGCATTTTTGTACCGTATAAGTTGGGATAACTTCAATGAATCAGGAGATTTACAAGAGCAGATAGAAGACTATAAAAACTACACAGGATTCTATCCAGAATCAGTCCATGTGGAGCGAATTTATAGAACTCGAGAGAATCGAGCATACTGTAAAGAAAGAGGGATAAGAATGAGTGGTCCACGCCTAGGAAGACCACCAGCCAATGTCAGTCTATTACAGAAAAAGCAAGCCTTAGAGGACGAAAGAATTCGTAATCGTATTGAAGGAAAGTTTGGCACAAGTAAGCGAAGATATGGTTTAAATCGAGTCATGGCTAAACTTCCTCATACTTCGGAAACAGTCATTGCTATGACATTTTTAGTAATGAATTTAGAGACCCTGCTACGGCAGGTTTTTTGTGTCTTTTTGTCGTACTTTTTAGAAAATTACACTTTTTTGGCGGCAAATATTAATTATGATTATGAATGGACAATTTTTAACAAGAACAGCTCATCATTATTCCAGGCTTAAATAACTACATAATCCATTGGTTGTTTTTGGCTGACTTATTCAGCAGACCCTACTTAGACATCGCACGGCTTAGAGCCATACCAAAAGCTCGGTTTGTAGCAAGGCGATCGCGTTTCTGTATTTCGGCATCAAGCCTTCTCTCTTTTTTCTCCAAGTACTCTAGCGCTGCAATTAACTGACTAGCAGGGAACAGAGTAGGGATGTCATATTCCTCTTTGGCTCCCTCAGCTCCCCTGGTCTTGGCTTGTCCAGAGAAATGTAATTGATATTCTCCAGTAACCTTGAACTGACCAAGGACATGAACCTCAACCATCCTTCTACCAGTTCCAAGGGCAAAAGCGATGGAAACCTTTGCCCAGTGGGGCTCCTCTCCATCAATCACCTTGTTCAAGGTATCGCGGCAATCATTTACCAATCGCCCGATATTGATGGATGCTTTGTCCTGATTTTTACCCTTAACTCCTTTCTTATAGGTTTTGCTGATTTCAATAGAGTCATCACGCTGGAAGCTCAGTAGCTGTGAGTAAAAATAGCTCACCAGTACAGACATTAATTCTTTAAGTTCTCTAATCTCGCTGGCCACCATTTGATAAAGAGCGTCCTTGATGTCAGTACGGCGTGATTTTATTACTGTCATGATGTTGTACGAAGCCATCTCAGCCCGTGCTACCCCAGCAATAAGAGGATTAATTTTCTCTTTCATTTCAGCCAAGTCTTTGCTTTTTTTGGCTATTTCTCGCAATTTTTCGTAGGTCTTGGTGGCCACCTCAATGCTTGAAGTTTTGTACCTATCATTCTTTTTGAGCTCAAGGAGGGCTTTTTTCCCTTCCGAGCGCTCCACTTCATCCGCCTGGAGGTAGGCTCTAGCATTCTCCAATTCCTTCCAAGATTGCTCTACGAGTTCAGCCTTTTTGAGCTTGTAGTGGGCTGGT
>JAAHHL010000360.1 GCA_010672185.1 Caldora sp. SIO3E6
TTACTGGAGTTCCTTCGTCTGCTCTTCCGTTCTCTGCCTCCTGCCTCCTGCCTCCTGCCTCCTGCCTCCTGCCTCCTGCCTCCTGCCTCCTGCCTCCTGCCTCCTGCCTCCTGCCTCCTGCCTCCTGCCTTCTTCCACTAGCTAAGAGCAAAATCGGTATATTGCCGCAGATTAGGGGGATCTAAGCCCAAGACAATATCCTTTTTTGGTACACCTAAATCTACTAATTGGTTGGCAATGCCAATTTCCGTACCATCTTGTTGTATCCAGATTTTGCCGTCAATAATGTCTAAGTGGAGAACCACGCCATAGACTCGCTTGGAATCTCGCCAGCCTACGTAAACTAGTTGATAATGATCTTGCTCAGAATCGAAAATAGTCTCAGCCTTAATTCTATTGTCCCAAACGCGATGGGCATATTCCTTCAGGAGGCTTTTGATATGTTGACGGTATTGAGTGAGGGTATCCATTTTTCTAGCCTTTCATCTTCGATGTTATAGGTAATTAAATAGAGTTGATTTTCGGCAATGAGAGCTTGAATAAAGGGTATGAGAAAAAAACGCTCATAAAGGTTGTCGGGAACAGCAAGATATAGAGTCCGAGTTTTGTCTTGAGATTGTAAGGCAGTGCGGTAGGTGATAAATTGTCCCAGTGCTCCATAAAATTCTGATATTTTTGAAGGCCCTAAGAAGCTCTTGATTTCAACAGCAATTTTTTGTTCCCCTCGCTCTACAGCAATCACTTTTTCCGCTCCCAGGTCAATGGCCAAGTCAAAACTACCTGCCTGTAAAGGAAAAGGATCGTGGGTGACTATCCAGCCATCTTTTTGGAGAGCGGTTTTAACAACTTGGTGAAATAAGTCACGGGCTGACAAGATAATTTCTCCTAGAAATCTAGTTTATATCCCAGGGTTTGAGTTTGCCCTCTCCCACAAGGAGAAGGGTTCTGAGCAATCTGATACCAAATTCGGATAATTGCTGATATAGCAGTCGCCAGGGCGGTTAAGAGATTCTCAGGTAAGGCAAGTTAACAAGGGGCTTAAGCCCCTTGTCCTAATCGCCTTGGCGGTTGCTATACAAATTGTTCTTCAAGCAAAATCCTTCTCCCTTAGCTCTCCCAGTCTCCCTAGCTTCCTTAGCTTAACTTACCGAAAGTATGAGTTATTCAACCGGATTTGATATCAGAGGGGAAATGTAGTGGCGCGACACAGCTAAAATGGTGGCAAGAGAAACGGGTTTTGAAGTAATAAATAATAAGTAATAAGTAATAAGTAATAAGTAAGATACAAGTAGAACTTATCATATCGGTTATAATGCCTATAAATTTATATTTTTCCCCTATCTCCCCAGCTCCCTCAGCTCCCTCAGCTCCCTCAGCTCCCTAACCCACCATTTTAGCTGTGTCGCGCCACTAGATTAAGTGAGGAGAAAACTGATGACACGCACCCCCGTAAAACTAACGTTTGAGCAATACCTCGAATATAACGATCGCACAGACAAGCGCTATGAGTTAGTTAACGGAGAACTAGTAGAAGTGCCCCCAGAAAGTGAATTAAATGGCTGGATAGCTGAGTGGCTCATGTATAAGTTAGCCAAGTTGGTTCATCCTCGCTTAGTCAGGGTGAACTCTTACGAATTACAAGTTTTAGGCAAAACACAAAACCGCTACCCAGACTTAGTTGTGTTACGGGGGGAACACCTTGAGCTAACCAAAAAGCGGCAAACTATCACCCTTTATATGCCACCTCCCCAGTTAGTTGTTGAAGTGGTTAGTCCTTATCGAAACCAGAAAGATGATAACTACCAACGCGATTATGTAGAGAAGCGACTACAGTATGAGCAGCGGGGTATCCCTGAATATTGGATTGTTGACCCTCAAGCAAAGGTTGTCATCGTTTTGGTGTTGGTAAATGGTAGTTATCAGGCAACTGAGTTTGTTGGTAAACAGCGGATTGTGTCTCGGATTTTTCCTCAACTGAACTTAAATACTGCACAGGTTTTGGAAGCGAGGTAATATCATGTCTGTCTAATCGCTTACGATAAAAATTTCTCCTTGTCCCCGCGTCCCCGCGTCGGTCGTGTCAGCTTTAACTATAAGTATTCAACCGAACTTGATATAATACCAAATCCGGTTACAATAGAGCCGTTTTGAGCAAACCGTGAAATCTTGCTCTGAGACGTTTCATGAAACGTCTCTACAATGTGGGCATAGCGGGTATATCGATACCGAACTTGATATAACTCCCCATTGGATGTGGCAGGCTGGAAGAAAAACTAATTTTCAGTCTAAGTCAGATGCAAGACTCCCGTAGCTACTACAAAATTCTACAAGTATCAACAGATGCCACCACTGAGGCGATTAAACAAGCCTACCGGCGCCTTGCCCGTCAGTATCACCCTGATTTAAATCCCGATAATCCAGAGGCAGCAAACCGATTTAAAGAAATTTGTGAAGCTTATGAAGTCCTTTCTGACTCAGTGCAGCGTACTCAATATGATCAAGGGTTTAACGATCACAGGAGTAGGGCGAAACAAGCTAGCATGAGTTATCAAGACTTCTATGTTAGAGCAGTTGCCAAAGCTCTGAAGATAGATTATCGAGGGGCAGTTGCAGATTACACCCAAGCGATTGAACTCAATCCTCACTTTATTGAAGCTTATCTCAAACGGGGTGAGATACTTTATAAACTCGGAGATGCTAGAGGAACCCTGAGAGATTGTAATCAAGCACTCAGCCTCAATCCCCATTTGGTTCAAGCTCACTACTACAAGGGAAGAGCACGTTATAGATTAGGATATACCCAGGCAGCAATTGAAGCTTATACTCAGGCAATTAGTCAGGAGCCTGATTATGCTGAAGCTTACTATCATCGAGGTTTAGCTTACAAGGATTTGGAAGAGCGCTCCCAAGCAAGTCAGGATTTGCAACAAGCTATAGCTCTTTTTAGTGAGCAAGGGGATGGGGTTGGCTATCAGTTGGCAAAGGAAACTTTGAGAATCCTCAACCGAACTCACAGGAAAATTCCCATAACTGTAGTCAAGGATGCACTGAAGACTTTCCAGTTGTTTGCCCTTAATCCCGTTGGAGGACTGCTACCAGCTTTTGAGAGACTTGAGCAACGACAGATAGCAGCAGTGGGGATAGTATTTGCCTTATTGTTTGATTGTTGCTTTATCTGTGGAGTGTACTTAGGATGGCAAGATTTACTCCCTCAGGCTTCAATATTCAAACTGATCGTGGTAGGAACTGTACCATTTGTTAGCTTGGCGACTGTAAGTAGAATAGCTCGTTTAATCTGCCGTAGTTCCGGCAGTTGGGCTGGAGATCTGTTCCTAGCTGGTACTACTCTCTTGCCCGCAGGATTTCTGGCTTTAGCCAGTGGTATTTCTAATAGTTTAGGGGTTCAGGCCATGATTGCGATCGCAGTATTTACCAGTTGCCACCTGATTCTTACCCTGTACAGCGGTTGCACTCAAATTGCTCATCTCTCAGAACTAGCAGCAACACTGTTGATTCCGGTGATGTTATTGGTTAGTGGCTGGTGTTTCTATGTTGTTCTTCAAGTAATGGTAATGTGATTGAGGAAGTATGGTAGAGGCCGGTTTAGGGTCAGGTAAAGAGTGCATGTATAGCAACCGCCCTGGCTATTAGGACAAGGGGCTTAAGCCCCTTGTTAACTTGTCTTTCTTCACAAACAACAAATAACAAATAACAAATAACAAATATAATCTATTACTATGAATATGTTTCTCGATATTCTTAAATATGCCTTGCCTTTTGCCTTAATTTTATTTGGCTTGCTTTTGGGACTGCTGTTTGAAAAACGAGGCTTAAGATTAGTCAAAAAAATTGCTAAAAAAACTGGATGGGAAGGGTATGGTTTAATTATTGTGGGAGCCCTACGGGGTATAGTACTACTGTGGTTTGTCGTTGCCGGAGTTTTTGCTGCCACCCTCAGCTTTCCCATCAATACTTCAGTTCTGGACATCATTCAGAAAGTTCTTCTGGCTATTTTTTTGGCTTCAGTCACTTTCGTTATATCCAAACTTGCTGTCAGTTTTATTGAACTCTACAGTAACCGAGGAGAAGAAGGCTCTCCTTTAACTTCCCTATTTGAAAATTTTACCAGATTAATCATCTTTAGTATTGGTGTATTAATTATAATTCAATCTTTGGGTATTGCCATTACACCACTGTTGACTGCTTTGGGAATTGGTGGTGTTTCCATTGGTTTAGCACTCCAGAATACTCTATCTAATCTTTTTTCTGGACTTAATATTCTGACATCTAAAAAAGTTAGGGTTGGAGACTATATCAAACTAGGGTCTGGGGAAGAGGGTTATGTGACAGATATAGCTTGGAGACAGACGATAATTAAAGAATATAACGAAAATTTGATTGTTATTCCCAATTCTTACCTGATATCTTCCAATTTTAAAAACTATGCCCTACCAGGCAAAGAACTATTAATTACTGTTGAGCTAGGTGTCAGTTATGATAGTGATCTTGAACAAGTAGAAATGGTAACTCTGGAAATTGCCAAAGAAGTAATGCAGAAAGTAGAGGGAGGCATTTCCGACTTTGAACCTTTTCTGCGATTTAATCAATTTGATTATTTTAGTATTAATTTAACAGTTTATCTCCGAGTCAAAGAATTTATCGATCATTTAATTATTAGGCATGAATTTATTAAACGGTTGCGCAAGCGATATCGACTAGAAGGAATTGAACTGCCATTCCCGATTAAAGCTACTTATATTCCGGATAAAAAGTTTTAGTGGATTGGGTGGCTTGTTGAGAATCTGACAATATGAGTACCTATTGTAGGGTGTGTTAGCGCAGCGTAACGCACCGCCTCGCTGCTAAGGAAATTTTTCAAGCTCTCCAGCTATCAGCAATTACCTTGTCCGTTACCCGCCTGGAAATGAATGGAGAATTGGGAATTGGGAATTGGGAATTGGAAATTGGAAATTGGGAATTGGGAATTGGGAATTGGGAATTGGTGCGATCGCATTTACCAGAGGAAGAAATAAGCGATCGCGTAGCGCAAATATCTTGCTCGCTGTTGCGGTGCGTTACGCTTCACTTTGTTACGCTAACACACCCTACGATATCTTATCTTCTTGCACCTATTCGATAATTGTCTGTAGTTACTGGTGTTGGGTCTCTTTGCCTCGACCCAATCTACATCTTATACCAACTTCCGGGATTGAGGGACTAGGACAGGCAAGATGCCTGTTCCACAAATGAATGTTGGATAAGGATGATATAGCAGTTGCCAAGGCGGTTAGGACAACACCAAATGCTGAAGCCTTTACCAGTTAATCTTTTCCCTTGGAGCCTTCTGCCCTCTGCCTTTTGCTATATGAGAAGTGCGATCGCCTGCTTTATTAGGGGCTACCTTATATATGCACAAATATCCCATTATTCTTCAATGATAGCATAAAAGAAAAGCGATAGGCAAGATATTAGATCCTCGACTTCTTGATTAAATTTGTGATTAATTCAAAAAACGGGAGAAGAAGTCGGAGCTCTTGAGCTAAGCGATCGCTATTCTAAAGGTGCTACAGCTATTCGATTATACGATAGTGCTGGTGGACTTAGGACAGGCAGAATGCCCACATTATGCCCCTACTAGATCAGGCGATCGCGTAGGGGCGGGTTTAGCTAGGGTGAGCGAATTTTCGTAGGATTTCCATTCTCCGCGTCCGGTGCGTCCCCGCGTCTGGTGCGTCTACTGACTCGTTTCCCCACTCCTTTTTTCGCTCACCCGTTTAGCTAAGCGATCGCAACATTGGACGATAACCTTGATAAGCAAAAGACGCATTCACCTTGCATGTTTCGGATGACATATCACAGGCAAGATGCGAAGTTCCACTCATAACTGATGATTGAATTAGGTGCTTTCACCAGATACATCTTAGCTTACAAAACCCGCCCACAGACTAAATCACCGTTCCATCAGGAATTACGGCATTCTTGAGCACCACAATAATGCCATTGCGGATAAAAAAGCCTTCTTGTTCACGTTCTGCTTCTTCTACTCGATCTTTGTTGAGAATTTTCACACCTCGACCAATGTGAGCATTTTTATCAACGATGGCACGACGAATTGTAGTATCTGCACCAATCCCTAAGGGAACATTATTCACCTGTAAATCAGATTGCTCCTCAGCAAACTGCTTGTAGAAGTCTGCTCCCATAACTAAGCTATCCTCAATAATGCAACCGGATTCAATCCGAGAGCGAATCCCCAATACAGAGTGATTAATAGTACAGTTTTTGAGGATGCAGCCATCTCCAATGATTGATCGGGTTACCTGGCAATCTAAGAGCTTGCTAGGGGGCAAATAACGAGCGCGAGTGTAGATAGGAGCTTTCCTGTCATAGAAGCTAAATGCTGGTTGTGGTTGTCTAGTTAAAGCCAAGTTCGCATCATAGAAGGCTTCAATCGTCCCGATATCTTCCCAATAACCATTAAATAAGTAGGCTTGCAGGTTATAGTCGTTGGCTGAGGCTGGGATAATTTCTTTGCCAAAGTCTGTCTGTTGGGGGTTGGCTTGCAGCAGCTTAGTCAAAACCTCCTTTTTAAAGACATAGATCCCCATTGAGGCAATATAAGGATTTTTCTTGGCTTCCTCTGCACTCAGTCCTAGGGTAGTAGTATCTACCTGCATTTTGATGAGCTCATCCCCTTTGGGTTTTTCACTAAAGTCAATTACCTGACCGCTTGTCTCATCAATTTTCATCAAGCCAAAACTACTGGCTCGTTTCTCATCGATAGGGACTACAGAAAGGGTAATATCTGCTCCAGTTTCCCGATGGCGCTGGACAAACTGCCGATAGTCCATCCGGTAGAGATGATCTCCTGACAAAATCAGATACTCATCAACATCCCAATCCTGTAAAACCCAAAGATATTGACGTACAGCATCTGCTGTACCTTGGAACCAACTGGGATTTTCTTTAGTCTGTTGACTACACAAAAAGCTATAGCT
>JAAHHL010000361.1 GCA_010672185.1 Caldora sp. SIO3E6
GCTCAAAAACCTGGCATCGACCCGGAAAATCCCTGGGTAACTTTGGGGGATACAGCGGATAAATGCTGCATTCCTTCTTACTTATTACTTGTTACTTGTTACTTGTTACTTATTCAGCAGACCCTAAGTAGTTAGGCACAATTACTTGTAAAACCTCTCCCCCAACCCCTCTCCTACCAGGAGAGGGGAGTCTTCCCCCTTCCCTTGCTCCGGAAGGGGGTTAGGGGGTTAGGTCTCTTTTTATAGTTAATTTTGTCCACCTACTTATCATCAATCAGGAGCTAAAATTCCCAATTCCCTCCAACAAAGTTTTATGATTAAGGGGATGAAAACAGCATATAGTCATTTCACGGGAAAAGCTGCATGGATACCAAAGCTTTTAAACGCTCACTCCACAGTTCAGAAAACTATCACCGTAAGGGATTTGGTCATGCAGCAGAAGTTGCTACTCAGCTGCAATCAGAGTACCAAAGCAGCCTGATTCAAGAAATTCGCGACAACAACTATCGACTGCAACGGGGAGAAGTTACCATCCTGTTAGCTGAAGCATTTGGTTTTTGCTGGGGTGTGGAACGAGCTGTGGCTATGGCTTATGAAACTCGTCAACATTTCCCTACTGAGCAGATTTGGATTACTAACGAAATTATTCATAACCCTTCTGTTAACCAGCGTTTGCGGGAGATGGAAGTGGGTTTTATCTCGGTAGAGCAAGGGAAGAAAGACTTTTCCGTTGTTGATTCTGGTGATGTGGTAATTTTACCCGCCTTTGGTGCTAGTGTTCAGGAAATGCAGCTGCTGACTGAGAAAAACTGCAAGATTGTGGATACTACTTGTCCTTGGGTGTCCAAAGTGTGGCATACGGTGGAAAAACACAAAAAAAAGGACTACACCTCCATCATTCACGGCAAGTACAAACATGAAGAAACAGTTGCTACTAGCTCTTTTGCCAACAAATACCTAGTGGTGCTCAATCTGCAAGAAGCGCAATATGTTGCTAATTATATTCTCAATGGGGGCGATAAAGATGAGTTTCTGGAAAAATTTAGCCTAGCTTGCTCTGCTGGCTTTGATCCGGAGCAGGATTTAGAGCGGATTGGCATTGCTAATCAAACTACGATGCTCAAGGGCGAAACTGAACAGATTGGTAAGTTATTTGAGCGCACGATGATGAAAAAATATGGTCCTGCTCAACTCAATGAACATTTCCAAAGTTTCAACACCATCTGTGATGCTACTCAAGAGCGACAGGATGCGATGTTCGAGCTGGTAGAGGAAAAAGTAGATTTGATGCTGGTAATTGGTGGCTTCAATTCTTCTAATACTACCCATCTGCAAGAAATTGCCGTTGAACGGGGTATTCCTTCCTATCATATCGACAGTGCTCAACGGATTGGTCCTGGTAATCGGTTGGAGCATAAGCCACTGAACGAAGATTTAGCAGTCAAGGAAAATTGGCTCCCTTCTGGTTCAGTGAATGTGGGAATTACTTCCGGAGCATCCACACCAGATAAGGTGGTTGAAGATGCCATTGAGAAGATTTTTGAGCTGAAGGCTACTTCGGCTGTCAGCCTCTAGGGATCAGGTGAAATGCCAAGCAATACCCAACAGGTATTGCTTGGGAGCATCCCAAAGTTGCAAATCAGCACTATCAGCTTTTTGGCTGAAAGCTGACAGCTGAAAGCTGAAAGCTGAACGCTTAAAGAGTGTATCAGATGTGAAAGATGATTTTAGGTTTTGATCCAGGACGAGATAAATGTGGTTTGGCAGTGATGGGGAAAGAGCGGCAGCTACTTTACCATCAAGTTGTCGCCTCACAACAAGCGATCGCCACTATCCAGCAATTATCTCAAAAATTTCCCCTTGAAACCATTGTTATGGGGGATGGAACCACTGCTAAGAGCTGGCAACAGGAAATTAGTAGCAACCTAGGGGAGTCATTGTCAATCGCTTTGGTAGATGAGCGCTACTCTACTTTAGAAGCACGCGATCGCTACTGGCAAATGTATTCTCCCCAAGGACTGCAACGTCTCATTCCTCAAGGAATGAGACAACCTCCAAGACCAGTAGATGATCTGGTTGCTATTATTTTAATCGAGCGCTATCTGAAACTAGGAACAGAGGCACAAGGGGAGTGAGAAAATTTTTAGATAAATTTAAGTCTTCACTCTAAAACTGGACTAATTTTTTGCCACAACCATTCAGGTATAGTATGATGACGTTCATAAACTTTACCGAATTGAGCCTCAATGTGCTGAAAATAATTTTCTACAGATTTACCACTATTTTGTAATGGCATCAAAATTTCTTGTTCAAACAGAGCGATCGCCTGATTTCTCACCCCTTTTTGATAAATCTTGTAAAAATAAAGTTGACTTTTTTCAGGCATTCCTACACATTCCCAGGGAATATAACCTTTTAATCCCAGTAATTCTGACCAGATATGTAAATTTTCTTCCATTGTGAAAAGGTTGTTGCCAAAAGCTTTAATTACCTTTTCTATATCTCCATAAGCGCAAAAACCAGCAAAAACATAGCAGCATTTTTCACAACGACAACACCAAGGTTTTTGGATGTTACAAGAATTTGTGGCGTAAGGTAGTTGGTCTCCTAATTTAAAGACTAAGTCAAATATTTTTACATCATGAATGGCTTTGATTAAACTGGTATAATTGATATTAGTAAACATTCTTGCCATCTGTTCTTCTATTTTTTGATCTGCCTCCAAGCTTTTTTCCCATTGATGTGCGACTACTTCTCCTGAATATTTATCGATTAAATTATGAGCATCAGCACTTTTTTCGTGACCAACTAGCAGCAGAGTAATTTTATGAATTGCCTGGATGGGTGCTAGAATAAAAGGAAGGGTAATACATTCTCCATTAGGAATAATCTGGAAAGGTTTTTTGTATTCAAAATACTCTTGGGTGCGAGCCACTATGTTAGAAGAGTCAACTTTTTGTTTAAGCCAAGGGAAATAAGAGTCCTGATAGTAGATATAATGATGCTTCCTATAGTTTAAATGTTGACTGGAGTGAGTAAAAATTTCTTTTTGTTCTTCAGTATTGCCATAGAAATTATATAAGCAGGTTAAAATATCGTAACTAACTCCAGCTTTTTGTAAAATCAGACTGCATAGCAAACTATCTTTACCTGAGCCTGAACCGATAATTGCGTCTACAGTATTTTCTTCGGTTTTTAACTGAAAAATAGGATAGGTAATATCTTGACCAAGCACTGATTCGTCAACTTTCATTTCTGGACCTTGGTACGCAAGCTTACCTACTTGATAGCGATTTTCACTCCAGCATTTGGGGATTATAGTTTGCAGGAAATTCAGTAATTCAACAGTTTTGGAGTAATCTTAGTCATTATTTCATTTTGTAGCTGAAAATGAGAGCTGGCAAAACCAGGAGCTATGTTATCCTCTGGAAGGATAGTTGAACCGGTAAAGGGTTTATCAGACAAGGGTCTCTCTATACCTAAATCAAAAACTTCTTTAGGGTCAAAGCCGGTTTCTGACTCCCATGTAGCAAGAAGGGTACTATTCTAGCAGCAGCAATTCGTCAATAAATTTTTACCAGAGGTCAAAGTGAAAAAACTTGAGCCATTTGAAAATCGAGACTTAAAGCGCTTAAAGCTGTTTATCTACCTGGTTCCTATCATTGGCACTCTCCCAGCCCTGTGGACATTGTACCGCCGTCAGGGAACAAAAGAACAACAAGCGGTGAGTCGCTTATCTGTAACCTTTGCTTTTGCTTGGCTGCTGAGCTATTTTGTACTATCAGCAGGGGCACAGGCTTCCGAATTCTGGTCAATACGTCTATTATTGATGAACACAATGTTCACTTCCGGCTATTTTTTAGTGAGTATTGGATTGATGGTGCGTTTGTGGCAAGGCAAATCTCCCCGTCTCCCCTGGGTTAGCCGTATTGCAGAGGGAAGCGTGCGCAAGCATTTGTCTTGAGTTTTTTGATGGTTTAGATTGGAGTCTTGTCTTCCGGGAGTAAGACTCTGTTGCCTCTTGAGCAATATTTACCTGATTTTGCTCTAAACTGTCTGAAAAACTGTGTGAAGTGTTCTTGTTAAAGATTTTATGCCAGACTCAGGGTGAAACATTAGTACGTCGGTGAGTTCTCTATTCGAGTCCCTATTCTTGTATTAAATGTGTGTGAGGAAGCCAAGTGCCAGCTAAAAAAACTGATGAAAAACCCCGTTCCTGGAGTAAAAAAAACAACTCTGTGGGAAAACCACTATCTAAAGGTAAGCCTGGGCATTGGCTTTGGCTTGGGTTGGGTTTCAGTGGTGTAGCCATGTTGTCAGCCACAGCAGGTGCTCTACTAGCAGTATCACTTTCAAGTACACCTTTACTGCAAAGTCAACTCAGTCCCGAAGAAGCAGCCATATTTGGGGGTGGTAAGAGTATTTCCCGTGGCACTTTGCGCTTGCCAGAGTTGACTCGACCGGTCAATATCTTAGTTGTAGGAACCAAAGTTCTTACTTCTGATCTAGACCTAGAACCAATAGATGATTCTGGATATGAACCCTTAGTTAACTCCTTTGAGGGTCTTGCCGATACTATGCTGCTAGTGCGTTTTGATCCAGAGCAAGAAAAGTTAGCTGTCCTGTCCATTCCCCGCGATACCCGTGCTTATATAGAGGGGCACGGCACAACTAAAATCAATGCAGCTAATTATCACGGTGGCCCAGCATTGACCGCAAAAGCGGTGAGTGAGTTACTTAACGGGGTTGGTGTTGACCGTTATATTCGGGTCAATGTCCAGGGTGTAGAGAAGCTGGTGGATGCTTTAGGAGGGGTTACTGTATATGTACCCAAGGATCTAAAGTACAAGGATGATACTCAGCACCTCTACATTGACCTCAAAGAAGGTAGACAGCATCTCAATGGCGAACAAGCAGTACAATTTTTGCGCTTTCGTCATGACGAATATGGTGATGTGGGAAGGATACAGCGGCAACAAACTCTGATGAGAGCATTGATTGAACAGACCCTCAATCCTGCAACCATAGGACGCATACCCAAAATTCTCTCGGTAATTCAATCTCACATTGATACCAACTTAAGTGTAGAAGAGTTAGTCGCTTTAATGGGTTTTGGTTCTCAGACCCAACGTTCAGATGTGCAAATGCTGCTTTTACCTGGAATGTTTAATGGTACTGGACAGCAAGAGGTCAGTTATTGGTTGCCAAGCCGTCGCCGTATCAAGCAGATGATGGCTAAGAATTTTGATCTAGGCTATGACGACAGTGATGAGGTTGACCCCACCTTACTGAGGATAGCTATTCAAAATAGCACCGATGATTCTGAAGCGGTTCAAACTTTGGTTAGTCAACTTCGAGAGGAAGGCTACCGCAATGTTTATGTTGCTCAGCCATGGAAAGAACCTCTGCAAGTTACTCGCATCATAGCCCAACAGGGAGATGAAGTTGGTGCAACTGCTATCCGTGAAGATTTGGGATTTGGAGAAACACGGGTGGAAAGTACTGGTAGTCTCAACTCCCATGTCACAATTCAGTTGGGTCAAGACTGGTTGAGGCAATTAAAACAAGAAATTGAGGATTAGGTGGTAGGTGGTAGGTTTTAGGTGTTAGGTTTTAGGTGTTAGGTTTTAGGTGGTAGGTGGTAGGTGGTAGGTGGTAGGTGGTAGGTGTTAGGTTTTAGGTGGTAGGGATTTTCTACGCGCTTTGTACAAGGTTTTTCAGCATCTAGATACAATTTCCTTATTTAACAATTGAGCAAGTTCCTAAATTCCTGGGGAATTTCCTCGAAATGCTCTAGCAAGAAATCCATGATTGCTAGATGGCGCAAATCATTGGACATGGGACGACGATAGTTGCGACCCTTGCTGAACCAGCGTCGGACAGTAGAAATTGACCTCGAACAGATCATGGCGATCCGGTCTTGATTCACTGCCCATTTGGCGTAGAATCTTTGAGGTGTCATTCCTAGTTGGCAGTAACTGTAGAGTTTGATGATTTCCTGCTCTCGCTTCGTCAAAATTCGCTCAGTTATTCGTCCATAACGGTAGCTTCCAGGAGGCGTATGTAAATATCGCTGGAGCCAAGGATAGGGCAATGACTTGCTTGGAGAAGAGGTATTGTTCGGTGTAGTGGGACTTGGTGGGGATACAAGGAAGTTGGTAGCAAGAGTTGAGTCAGAATCGCTCTGAGTTCTGTTGTTTGGTATCTCTCTACTTTCTAATGTTGAGTTTGCTCCGTTATCGGAGTTAGGTTCAATATCATCTTCCCAGGCAATGTCAGTAACTGTCCAGGTGGAACTAGGAGAGTTGGGAGCTAAACTGATAAGATAGTAGATTGACCACTGACCCAAGTGGGAAGCATAGGCATAGAAATGCCCAATTATTGTACCCCAGTCCGTAATGTTGGTTAGAGGTTGCCATCGAACGCGATCGCCTTCTTGATAGCGGGGTATTATCTGTTGAACGAAGTTGGCTGGTAACTCATCCGCAGGTAGGGGAATTTCTAGGTTGGTAGGATGCGATCGCACATCGGAGTCACCATAACGGATAGCATGTAAATAGCTGGCAATTAGCTTGCCTTTGAGGTTATTGAGCAAGTGCTTAACTAGTAATGCAGCTAAACTTTCTAACTCTTGTTCCTCTAGATTCATAGATGCTGCACTGAAATCAGCATCTGAGTAGTTTTGCAAGTAGGAGATTAGTTGGTTAATGCCGAAATCTTCCAAAGCTTGCTGATAGGCAAGGGGGCGAGTTGTTTCTTTGTTAATTGTTTCTACCATAAAATAACGCTACTATTCTGAAAATAGATGCACCAGACGCGGAGAAGGGAACTTTCATGCATGATGGTGAAGCAATTTTTTATGGAGACTACCTCCTCCTGCCTCCTGCCTCCTGCCTCCTGCCTCCTGCCTCCTGCCTCGGAGCCTTCTTTCTTAAGAATTAACTTGCCGTCGATAGCGAGGACGTGCTGGTGTCCCCCAGCAAACCCACTGAGTTGGC
>JAAHHL010000362.1 GCA_010672185.1 Caldora sp. SIO3E6
GAGCAACCCGCCGCCAGGTGATGTCAAGCTATGGATGCGGTGGTACGTACCTCTGGGAACGCTGCTCACATAAAGCTGTCCCTATCTAGAAGGTTCACAAGAATGGAAACTGGTAGGGACTGCTTTATCGAATATTTTATTAGGCATCTCCAATAATTATCCTAGAACCCCCATTCAACCACTGCAAAAATCGGGTTTCTGGAGATATCTATTTTCCTCATAGCTTGTGAGTCAGTACTCTTGCCTAACCCTCTTTGACATCATCTGGCATAAACTCATTCACCACCTATCAGGTGAAAATACCTCCAACCTCACACAAGCCAAGCATACCCATCTAGCTTACCTGTTTTCACTGCCACGCGGGGATGTACCAGACGCGGTAACGTATCTTCACCCTCTTGAGCTAAGATACCAGCCTGATTCTACCCTCTCTGTGTGCTTCCTGAGTATGCTTAAGTTGACACCAATGAGCTTCAACCCGCCCAATAAGCGCGAAGCGTTTCCCAGTGGTCATAGCGTCGAATACAGGATTTGGGGGCACAGTCTTGGGAGACCCCAATTAGTCTACACTCCAGTTTCATCTCGAACTCAGATTTCTTTGCTGTGGGGTTTGACCCCTCAGTTAATTCGCCCACAGTATCTTTAATTCCCTGGCGGTTAACACAACTGTAGCTAAATTTGACCAAAAGAGCTGTTGTAAGTAGATTAATATCAACCATTTTTCCAGAAAATCTTATTGCTTACAGATTATTCCAGTCCGTTTTAACGGACTTTATCTATGAGCCAGGGAATTAATTCCCTGGCGGTTAACGCGACTGTAACTAAATTTGATCAAAAGAACTGTTGTAATTAGATTAACATTAACCATTGTTTCAGCAAATCTTATTGCTTACATCTATTCCAGTCCGTATCCGCCGGTGGTTTAAACCACCGGCTCATAGCGTAAGTCCACTTAAGTGGACTAGGGAAACTTGAGGTAATTTGTACTTTATGGGGAAGAGGGCATCTCTTTTCACAATTAGATTAACATCAACCATTGTTCAGAAAATCTTATTGCTTACATCTATTCCAGTCCGTTTTAACGGACTTTATCTATGAGCCAGGGAATTAATTCCCTGGCGATTAACGAGACTGTAACTAAATTTCGCCAAAACATCTATTCTTCAGCAGTTAATCCACTTCCCAGTTAGCAAATTCCTTATCTCGGATACCAACGGTCTGGACAATCATCTTGACGAATAGCTTGCTCCAAAGAAGCGATCGCAGTTCCTTGCCGATGATGTTCCTTCTGATTTTTCACATAATTAACTGCTTGCTCCAATTGCTTACCTCCCAAAGAAAATACACCGTATCCTTCTTGCCAACCAAATTTATCTGAGTCAGCAGCAACAGCACTATTTAAATAATGAGCACTGCTGCCTTTTATATGTTTAACAAAATCAGCAATAGACAATACCGGAGGAATCGAAACTACTAGATGAATATGCTCTTCTATACCACCAATTGCATGAACAATACAACGATGAGTATCAGCCTTAGCAATGATATAACGATAAAGTTCAGCCTCTCGCTTGGGATTAATTAGAGGTTGGCGATTCTTGGTTGCCCAAATCAGATGATAATAGAGTCGCCACAAAGCCATAATTTTCTCCTCACATAACTTTCTCCTCACATTATTGTCTAGCTTCCAGTCCACTTCAGTGGACTTAATCTATTAGCCGGTGAGTTTAAACTCTGGGTGGATAGACGGATTAGTAAGAACGAATGAGTGAGCTTCTCAAAATTACCCCTCCTTCCGCAATAACATTCCCGGTTTAACCACTTCCTCAATAATTGCTTTTCCTTCCAAACCCTGACGCGATCGCAATATTACTTTTCCAGAACCATTAACTGCCGTAAAAACAGTACCACTCTCAATCGTTGCTAAGTCTAATCCTCCCAACCACAAAGTTGCTTGATTCCCTTCCACCTCCGTAATTACAGTATGAGCTGCGGGACTTTCCGGGTTGAGGAAATAGATAGGTTGCTGCTCATACCCACTTCCCACCTTGACTTCAGCACGGGGAATTTGGTTGAATTTCTTTGGTATCTGGGGGATAACATAAGCGATCGCATCTTCAACAGTGCTAGTTTCTAACCAGAGATATTGGGTTAGTAAATAAGTAAAGATACCTGCAAAGAAACCATTCAAACGAGCATCCGCTGCGGTTTGCTTGGGAGCCGTTGATGCCAGTACCACTCCTTTAGCAACTCCCCGCCGATATTCTTCGATAAACTCTTCGCGAGACATATTTAATTGTGAGAGCCACTGCTCTTGGTAAGCCTTTTCTTCTGGAGAAATCAGAACATTCCTACCACCATTACGAGCGCGTACCTTAAATTTTCTCGTAGCAGCACCAGAAAAACAACTATCCAAGACAACAGTGACATATTCACTCTGCAAAGCTGACATCAGCAAGAACAAAGTGTGTCCCATAATATCCTTAACTACACCTTCTTCTGCTGGATATCCAGGGGGTAAAGTGCCATCCACAGGAACAAAAGTGCCGTTTAATTGGTTATTCTGGTTACTAGGCTCAAAAACAATCGGGTCTGGATCAAAAACTCGTGAACCATGTCCGGAGTAGTGATAGACTACCACATCTCCTGGCTTAGCCTGCTTAATCAAATACTCTTCAAAGGCTTCTAACATTCCTTGACGAGTTGCTTGTTCATCAGTCAGGGTGTAAATATCCTTGGGATTAAAACCAAAGCGATGGATAAGGAGATGACGTTGTAACTCCACATCATTAATACATCCCTTTAATGGTTGAGAGGTATACTTAGGGTCTGCTGAATAAGTGTGGAAGCCATACCAGATTCGTCTTTCAATCATGCAGCAAGTCAAAAAATCCCAAGAAATTGCATCTCTTAGCTCAAAAACCTGGCATCAACCCGGGTAACCTTGGGGGATGCAGATGCCCAAAACAGCGGATAAATGCTGCATTCATTCTTACTTATTACTTGTTACTTGTTACTTGTTACTTATTCTCCCAAGCCCTACTTATTGATACCAACCAATAAAGCCAGTTTGCGAGGAGTAGTTTGAGCCAGTACTTTCCCGTAGCGATGGGCTTGCTGCTTGAGATGAACTTGGCTCAACCCTAAACTTGCCAGAACCGAGCCAGCGAATTGGAAGAACTGACGGCGAGAAATGCGATACATGGCTACCCAGTAAAACTCGAAATATGTTTTACCTTAGGTTAATCGCTTATTCTCCTTCTCAGGAGCTCGTTTCCAAATATGTAACGGAATATAGGCAAAGCCTTTTTATGCTTGCTCCAGCTGCACAGTATAAACCTTATATGTCCCCTGAAATTCTCGATCTTCACTTTCATCAATATACCCATACCAAGCAATGAGTATTACTTCTGTTGCATTATCTTCAGCACGATGAGGTGGGACTCGCTTCTTAGCCAACCCAGTATCCAAAGTTTGCATAGATGTAATGTTTTTTTACGATAAATCATCCAATCAAGTTTTTAAACAACGGATTTTCCCGAATAGCCTCAAAGTCAGAGTCAGTTTTGGCATCGTTGATCGATTTATTTGGCTCTAACTCAATTGCCTGTTGCAGGTTTTCAACTGCTAAAGTAATATTGGTTTGCAGAGCGTAACAGCAAGCCTTGTTATACCAAGCCCCAGCGTAGTCAGGTTTGATTTGAATCGCTCTGTCATAAGAAGCGAGCGCTTTTTCATATTGTTGCAAGTGATAGAAGGCATCACCCCGGTAAAACCAAAAACTTTCGATGTTAGACTCAAGGGCAATTGCCTGATCATAAGAGGAGATCGCTTCTTCATACCTTTGTAGATACCCGAAAGTCAAGCCTTGGTAATACCAAACACTAGCATCTTGAGAATAGATTTGAATCACTTGCTCATAGGAAGTGATCGCCTCTTCATATCTTTGCAGTAGATGTAAGACATAGCTGCGAAAATACCAGGCTTCATAGTAATCTGCCTTGATAGCAATAGCTTGATTATAGGCGGCAAGTGCTGCCTCATACTGTTGTGATTTAAGGAGTTTATTACCTCGTCTATACTGCTCATTTTCCTTGCTTCTCAACAGCCATGCAAGAACCACAAATCCTAAGACTAACCAGCCAGACTGTTGTCGAAACAGCTGAAATCCGACCCCTGCCATCTCTGGTGGCACACCAAGAGTCTTACTAATAGTATGAGCCGTTTGCCATAGTAATCGACTTGCAGGTTCAACAAACCATAACAATCCAAAAATTACCCATATGCCATATCTGCCAAACTTGTTCAGTTGAATCTGAATTTTTTGGGGTAACCAAGGTTCAATAATGCCATACCCATCCAATGGTGGAATTGGTAGTAAGTTCAGTATAACTGCCAGAATTTCCAGGAGAATCAGGAAAGCAAGGCTAGGCAAAATCCAATGTTGAGTTTCCCTAGATACCCAACCCATCCAAAAAGGCATTGCCAAGAAGCAAGTCACTAAAGCACTTGCCAAAGGTCCTGCAGCGGAGACAGCACTTTCCCAACCGCGATGGCGTAATCGACTCCTGTCAATATACACCGCTCCCCCAGGTAAGGCAATGCCCCCCAACAGCAAAAACAAAATCGGTAGCGCCAGACTCAAACCAGGATCAGTATATTTGAGCGGATTCAGGGTCAAATATCCCTTATCTTTGACGGAGGTATCCCCACCGACATAGGCTACTACTGCATGACCAAATTCGTGTAGACAAACCGATACAATCCAACCGAGGCAAACAAAAATAGTGACAAGCCACACAATATCCTTCATCCATAACGGTTGTGCTCACGTCTGTGGGAAGCTATCAGAATTCTTCCTTATTACGTATTTTCACACCTATAGTTTCACGAAACTATACGTTGGCTAATAGTTTAGAGTATTCTTGTGATTGTGGGTGTGTCGTTGCTATGTTTGAGAGTATACCAAAGTAACGTGTCAAGTAAATTCTGCTGAACTTGTGGGCACAAAATGGTGTAATACGAAGTCCTAGTTATCAGTCAAAATAGCATCAAGCAGTTTATTCTGCAAGCTGCTGGTTCCCACCGACAGCTATAGTTTGCTTGAGACATGCTTTGGATATACGACTAAGCATAAAAGATTGGCAATTCTGCTGAATTTCAATTCTTGGATAAGATAATGGGTGTTGATTTCACTGTCGCTATCCCAACATACAATGGGGAGAAGCGTCTACCGGAAGTTTTAGAGAGGTTGCGCAATTCCTGCAAACATGCCTTGCAGCAAACTCAAACACAATCCTACCGTTGGGAAGTCATTGTTGTTGACAACAACAGCACTGACAACACAGCTAAGGTTGTTCGTTCTTATCAAGCCGATTGGCCAAAGCAGTATCCTTTAAGATATTGCTTCGAGCCGAAGCAGGGAGCGGCATATGCCCGGAATCGTGCCTTTAGTGAAGCTAAAGGAGCACTGGTTGGTTTTTTGGATGATGACAACTTACCGGCTCCTGATTGGATAGCAGCAGCTTGGTTATTTGCTCAGGAACATCCAGCAGCAGGTGCTTATGGCAGTCAAATCCACGGTGACTTTGAGGTAAAACCTCCCAACAATTTTGAAAGAATTGCTCCTTTTTTAGCAATTACTGAGCGTGGCTCCAAACCACTGTGCTATCAACCTAACCAGAAAATATTGCCACCGTCTGCGGGATTGGTGGTGCGCAAACAAGCATGGCTGAATAGCTGTCCCCCGCACCTAGTATTAACTGGACGTACCGGTAGCAGTATGCTCACTGGCGAAGATTTAGAGATGATTTCTCATATCCAAGCTAACGGTTGGGAAATCTGGTACAACCCGGCGATGTGCATCTACCACAAAATTCCGCACTGGCGTCTCAAACGTGAGTATTTAATTCCGTTTTTCCGTGGGATTGGATTAAGTCGTTATGTAACACGAATGCTCAGTGTCAAACCTTGGCAAAGACCGGTTGCAACTCTGGTTTACATGGGTAATGATTTGAGAAAAATTGTTGTTCATTTGCTCAAACACCGCTTTCAATTACGCTCTGACTTGATTGCTGCTTGTGAAATGCAACTATTTGTTAGTAGTTTAGTCAGTCCCTTTTATTTGTGGAGACATGGGTATTTAGACGGCAAGCAGCTAGAAAATTTTACTAGAGCAGCAGTTAAGTAATACTTTCAAGGCAGAAGGCAGGAGGCAGGAGGCAGGAGGCTCTGAGGCAGGAGGCAGGAGGCTCTGAGGCAGGAGACAGGAGGCAGGAGGCAGGAGGCTCTGAGGCAGGAGGCAGGAGGCAGGAGGCAGGAGGCAGGAGGCTCTGAGGCAGGAGACAGGAGGCAGGAGGCAGGAGGCTCTGAGGCAGTCCCTATGAAAAAATTTTTTTCACCACCATGCATGAAAATCCTTCTCTCCGCGTCCCCGCGTCCCCGCGTCCCCGCGTCTCTTCCCTGAGAGGCTATTCTAAATTGCCCAACTTTCAGATAAAATAAAAGACGCCCAAATCGGGCGTCCTTATCAGGGTGCATCTACTAGACATTAGTCTAGCTTAATGAGGGGTCTGACCCCTCACCTCAATTAACAAAAATTAATAATTCAGTTTTTAGCTTTCAGCTGTCAGCTTTCAGCTTTCAGCTTTAAGATTACCCAGGAATCAATACTGTTCGGATAAGCTCAAATCAGGTGAACGAAATTTTGGGTGGGATTTCTTGAGCGTTGTATCCAAAAATTATCAGTTCTCTCTTCTTCCCCAGCTCCCTAGCTCCTCCGCTCCTCCGCTCCTCCGCTCCTCCGCTCCTCCGCTCCTCTGCTCCTCCGCTCCTCCGCTCCTCCGCTCCTCCGCTCCTCCGCTCCTCTGCTCCTCCGCTCCTCCGCTCCTCCGCTCCTCCGCTCCTCTGCTCCTCCGCTCCTCCGCTCCTCCGCTCCTCCGCTCCTCCGCTCCTCCGCTCCCCCCCCTCCCCCCCCCTACCTTCCCTCACCC
>JAAHHL010000363.1 GCA_010672185.1 Caldora sp. SIO3E6
AAGGGGGAGCCGGAAAGCCCCTCTCCTCTTAGGGGAGGGGTTTGGGGAGGGGTCAGACCCCCCAGTCGATTCGCCCACAGTATCCTCAAGTTCCTTGCTAATAGCCAAAGTCATCTAAAGATGACTCATATCAAGTTCGGATACAACTTCAATGCACCAAGTAGATAAAAACAGAATCTGAGGCTTTGTGCGTTGCCAATTTTATTATCAGTAATCAAGCGAACTTGATATCAATCTGCCCACAAATCTTCAGTCCACTTGAGTGGACTTTAGCTATTAGCCCAGAACTTGAGTTCTGGGTGGGTGTGGAAGCCACAGGTTAAGCTATCTCTAGTTTAAGTTGACACTAATGACCAGTATCTTGCCAGTACATAGCTTAAGACAGGCTGGAAGCCTGTTCCACAGGGAGAAGCTAATCTAACTAAAAAAAGAGAGTTGATTTATGGAAACAATAGATATTAATGAAGCTTTGCCAAAAATTTATGAACTATTGGAAAATGCCTCACTAGGGGCAGAAATTACAATTACCAAAAATGACCTGCCTATGGTCAAATTAATAGCTGCGCACCCTATCCCGAAAAGACCTCCTCTCTTTGGTATCGACAAAGGCAAGATATCTATAACTGATGACTTTGACGAACCGTTAGAAGATTTTAAAGACTATTGATGAAATTTCTTCTGGATACTCATGCAATAATTTGGTTTTTCTCTGGTAATCCTAATCTCAGCAATACTGTCTGCGAGATAATAGAAGATACGAATAACCAAAAACTGATTAGTCTCGCCAGTGTTTGGGAAATGGCAATTAAACAAAGCAATCTAGTTAAGCGAATCTGGGATTAATAACAATCAACAAATAACACAAGTCATATTCACTCCTGTGGAACTGGCATCTTGCCAGTACAGAGATGAAGACAGGCTGGAAGCCTGTTCCACGGGAAGCTAATTCTCCTCAGCTTGTGTTATTTCTTTCTCAAGATACTATATATGTGCGCACATTTTCCCATGATAAAATAATATCAAAAAAGAACAGCAAAGTCAACTCAATTATGATGCAAACTCAACAACAATTGTCTGTAGGGGCGTAGCATTGGCGCTGGCATATTGCCCATAAGATCAAAGCTTTGTTCCGCCAATGCTACGCCCTTCCGGAATGTATACAATTCGGTCTAGTAATGTGGTGCGTTACGCTGCGCTAACACACCCTACGATAGGTAATGATTAAGAGCATCCAAGTCAACTCAATTATAATGAAGTGTCTTTGATTATCAGTCCGTGGAACTTTCATCCTCTCAGTACAGAGTTTAAGCAATAGCGTATCCAGTATGCTGTCGCACATAGGGTGGATGAAAAGCCAAGACAATTTGATCTTTACTCACTCCAGCAGCGACAAGTTCATCAGTAATTCCGTCTTCTATGCCGTCTCTGTGAATCCAGATTTTACCGTCAATTATTTCAACATGAACAACACAACCATGAATTCTGCGTTTGCCGTCCCAACCAGCATTCATTAGTACAAAATTATTGCGATCGCTGTCAATTATCAATTTACTCTCAATTTGTCCGTGACTGTAAGGAATTCGATGGTGTGCTTCTAGAATGTTCTGAAGAATTTCTCGATATTGTTCTACTCTATCCATTTTACAACCTCCATTTGGTCAGGATTAAAAATAATCAATTTTAGCCGTTGGTTTTCTACTACCATTTGCGCAATTTCTTCTTGAAAAAAATCTAAGTAGACTTCATTCGTAATAGCCAAATAAAGGGTGCGTTCTGATTGTGAGCGTTGCAGAGCATCTCGATAAAGAATATATTGACCCAATGCACTTTCTAAGTCATTGACTGGTGATGGACTCACAAAACTTTTGATTTCGATAGCAATTTTACGATCTGCTTTTTCAGCAACTATAAGTTTTTCAGCTCCTAGATCAATGTAGTCTGAGCGAGAGCCAATTGTCAGCCGAAACAGCTCATCCGTAATTGTCCACCCGTCTTTCTCCAAGGCAGTTTTTACTATATCATGGTATATGTCTTTTGCCATACAATATTCTCCACAAAAGATAAAGGCAAAGTCAAATCCATTTTTTTGCTACTGTGGAACTGGTATCAGTGTCAGTACAGAGATTAAGACAGGCTAGAAGCCTGTTCCACAGTTATATTACCTAAAACCTACCACCTAACACCTACCACCTAACACCTAGCTTTCTTGCTTCTGCGATTACAAGCAGCACGTAATACCTTAACCCGATAAGGGTCAGCATCTTTCCGCCAGTAGAGGCGATGCCCCCGGACTTCGGCACAATGTTCTAGAAGACAACTCTCCCAACCTTGGCGAGTACCAATAGAGCTAGTTTCATCTAGCAGTCCCCAGTTTTCTTCCTGACGAGTCAGCTTAGCAAACTGCTGATAGAAAGGATAGTCAGGCATTACAAAGGTTTCCTTACGGTGTAGTATGGGGGGATTAGAATATAGGTCGTAGTCTCGGTAAACTACTTGTAAGTTCGGCAAATCAATCTGCATAGCGGTATGTAGAGAAGGATGAGCTTCCTTGTCAAAGTTGGGATAAAACAGGTAAGAGATTTTCGGCAGATTGGTGTGGAATTTAACCAGAGTAGCACCTTCCATCCGACCAATAGTACGACTAGCACAACCTTCGTAGAGCCGGAGTAGAGGATTGAGGGCTTCTATCGCCGAAACATGGACATAGAGGGCTGTGGGCAAAATTTTGCCAATATGACTCTTTTGGCAGCACTTGGCAATTAGTTGGGAGTTGCCCACACTTACCAACATCAAATCTGCTGCCGCGCAGGCTTGTTTGTAGCTACCAAAAAGAGCTTTGACATCGTTTTTAAAGCTATTATCCAAATTACGTAATTTAGGACGCTGGCTGAATTGAGTTAGGGCAAGGTAAACTAGGATATCTTGACGGCGTTTATCCGATATCTCGTCCCATTCGGCTTGGTCTGTAACTTGAAGAATTACCTGAAAAGCACGGCGAAAATTACCAAATTCTGTCAGTAATTCCGATGATTCTGGTAGTTCCTCTTTGTAAGGAAGCCGTCCTCTTTCAGTAATAAATCCCATTAAAGGGGCGAGGAGTTCCTGGTAGTCCTCAAACCGTTTAGTTCTCAGGCGAATCCTGGGAGTGGTGATGCGGGAGTGGAAGCGAGATGCCCGAAAACTTTCCGCTTGGGCTGAATCCCGAAAGACGAAGTAGATACCCAGGGCAACAGGAATCGCATCGACTTGCAGTACTTGGTCGATATAGGATTTGAGTTCTTCTTGTTCGTAATATTTCTGAAAAGTATTGCGGCGGGTAACAATACCGTCACCATAGGCAATTTGTTGGCTATTGCGGTCGTCAATTAAAACTTGAGCCGCAACAATCAGAACTTTTTGGGTAAGTTCCCAGGCTTTCAGCAAAGCTTCCCGACGCTCCGCTGGATCTTCGATGACATTAATAATATAGCCCAGGTTGACTATATCGGCACAGATGAGAGGATTATCCGGCTGGTAGTAAGGGTCCCAACCAGCGCTGGTATAACCTTGTTTAAGCAGTCGCTGAACATCGCTGCCGTGACCGCAACCATAGTCAAAAAATGTGTTATTTTGATGAAGAACTGCACTATCTATGGCCAATCGCACCGGTTTGGAGATATCGGTACGAATCATTGCGGCCTTGTGACGCTCGATTTCCGGAGCTTCTGGGAACTGAGCAACCATAACTGAAGCAAAAGTCTTTCAGTTAATATATCGGGGAAAGAGAATTCTGCGCTACCTAAAGCATAAGAAACTTCATATATGCAGGCAATTGAAATGGACGCTGTCGAACTTTGCGAGCAATATGCAGCAGGGGAAAGAGATTTTAGTGGAGTTGACTTGAGTCGAGCTAACTTAAGTGGGCAAAACCTTAAGCAAGCAAGTTTATGGCGAGCCACCCTTAGTGACACTAACTTAGCTGGCACTAACCTCAGTGGGGTGGATTTACTCGGAGCCAACCTTACCAAGGCTAACCTCTTTAAAGCCAATCTACTCGGAGCTAATTTGAGAGAGGCTGACTTAAGTGATGCTCTCCTCAGCGGAGCCAACTTCCAAACCACATTATATAATGAAGCAACCAAGTTTCCCCCCAATTTCGACCCGGAATCGGTGGGAGCTTATTTAATTGCTCCTCATGCTGCCCTCCCTCTTGCCAATCTCAGTGTGTTAGACCTGAGTAGAACCAACCTCAGTAATGCTAATTTGAGTAAAGCTAACCTGTGGCAAACCAAGCTCAAGGAAGCTGATTTGAGTGGTGCTAATTTGAAGGGAGCTGATTTAAGGGGAGCTAATTTAAGGGGAGCTGATTTAAGGGAAGCTGACTTGAGCCAGTCTAACCTTTTGGGAGCTGACTTGGGTTCCGCCAATCTCCAAGATGCCAATTTCCAAGATGCATTTTACGACGAAGTAACTAAGTTTTCCCCCAATTTTGACCCAGCCAAGGCAGGAGCCCACTTCATTGCTCCTAATGTTTCCCTACAGGAAGCAAACCTCAGCGAAGCAAACCTCAGTGGAGCAGATCTGAGTAAAGCTGATTTGGGTGGTGCGAACCTGAGTCAAAGCCATCTGTTTGGCATCACTCTGGAGAAAGCTAATTTGAGCGGAGCCAAGTTAAACCGGGCAAAATTATGGGAAGCAGAACTCAGCGGCACTGATTTGAGTGGTGCTGACTTGGGGGGAGCTGATTTGTGGTTCTCCAACCTCACAGGAGCCAATTTAACTGGAGCTTCTTTGCAGAAGGTAAACCTGTTTGGCATTGATCTGAGTTCTACTAACCTTCAAGAAGTAAATTTGCTCGAAGCACTCTACAACGAAGCAACTCAATTTCCTGCTGGTTTTAGCCCCACTGAACTTGGGGCTCACTTAATTGCTCCCGGTGTATCCCTGGCTAAGGTCAATCTGAGTGGAGCAGACTTGAGGGGAGCGGACTTGAAGGGAGCAGACCTGAAAAAGACTAACTTATTAGGGGTAGATTTGAGTAACGCGACTCTGGATGAGGCTTCCCTTGAAGGAGCATTTTACAACGAAGCGACCCAATTTCCTACTAGTTTTGATCCCACCAAGCGTGGGGCTCACCTTATTGCTCCTGGTGTATCCCTGGCTAAGGTAAATCTTGATGAAGCGGATTTGAGAGGAGCAGACCTGAGAAAGGCTAATTTATTAGGAGCAGACCTCAGCAATGTTACTTTGGATGGTGTTCCCTTTGAGGGAGCATATTACAACGAACTAACTCAATTGCCTACTAATTTTGACCCCACCGAGCAAGGAGTTCACTTAATTGCCCCGGAGGTGTCACTGGTTGAGGTAAATTTGAGTGGAGCAGACTTGAGTGGAGTTGACCTCAATAAAGCGGATTTGAGTAAAGTGGATTTGAGTAAGGCGGACTTATGGGGAGCAGATCTGAGTGAGGCTTCCCTAAAAGGAGCTAATCTGGCAGGAGCCAACTTATTGGGGGCTAATTTAACCGGTACTGACTTAAGCGAAGCTAATCTCAATGGTGCTTGTTTGCAGGGCACAGAATTTAATGGAGCCAATTTCAATGGGGTAAACCTCCAGGAAGTTGATTTAGAAGAAGCTCTCCTTAATGGGGCAATAATGCCTGATGGCACAATCTACAGTGGCTAGATGGGGTGTAGTGGCGTGATATCATGTCCGGTTGAATACTTATCGTTAAAGCTGACGCACCGGACGGGTCAAAGTTTTTATAGTAAGTGATTCGGCGGACATGATAAGTAGGTAAACTGAATAATGTGAATTCGGTAGTACTTTTTCCATACCTAGCATGACCACCTCTGGCAATGACCTTGAGAGCAAACTAGCCGCACTTAAAGAAGAAGCGACTCAAGCGATCGCTTCTGTTGATACCCTAGAACAATTAGAACAGTTGCGAGTCAGCTATCTGGGCAAGAAGGGACAGCTGTCTCAGGTATTGCGGGGTATGGGCAAACTTTCCCCGGAAGAGCGTCCTGTTATTGGTGCTTTAGCAAATGAAGTCAAGGAAGCTCTACAAGAGAATTTAGAACAGAAGCGCCAAGAGTTGCAAGCTGCTCAAATTCAGGCACAATTGGAATCCGAAACCCTTGATGTAACTATGCCGGGGATTTATCAACCCCAAGGTAAAATACATCCGATTAACAGTACCATTGACCGGATTTTGGATATCTTTACTGGTTTAGGCTACACCGTCGCCACTGGTCCGGAGATGGAAACGGATTATTATAACTTCGAGGCGCTGAATTTTTTGCCAGACCACCCAGCCCGTGATATGCAGGATACCATGTATCTGCCTGATGGGAATTTATTGCGCACCCATACTTCCAATGTGCAAATTCGTTATATGGAAGAGAACGAACCACCGGTTCGGATTATAGCACCTGGGCGTTGCTACCGAAGGGACACAGTAGATGCTACCCATGCCGCTGTCTTTAATCAGATCGAAATTTTGGCAGTGGATGAAGGGATCACTTTTACGGATCTTAAAGGCACTATCAAAACATTTTTCGCTGAATTGTTTGGTGAAGAATTACCAGTGCGCTTCCGAGCCAGTTATTTTCCCTTCACAGAACCTTCGGCGGAAGTAGATGTGCAGTGGAAAGGTAAATGGTTAGAAGGACTTGGTTGCGGTATGGTTGACCCCAATGTTTTGAAAGCAGTAGGTTACGATCCTGAGGTCTATACCGGTTTTGCCGCTGGTTTTGGGGTGGAACGTTTTGCTATGGTATTACACCAGATTGATGATATCCGTCGATTGTACAGCAGCGATTTGCGCTTTTTACGGCAGTTTTGAGTAGCTATCAGCTATCAGCTGTCAGCTATCAGGTAACTTCTCAAAAAGCCAGGGGTCGCTCGCCGCGAAAACTTAGGCCGAAGAGAGAGAGATTGTCTCGGCGAGAGTCCCCTGGCTTTCCATTGCTTTTTGAACAATGAGTTCCCCCAAGGTGGGAAT